>JAFDET010000069.1 GCA_019310195.1 Deltaproteobacteria bacterium | reverse complement strand
ACCGTCTCCGCGGCGACTTGCGCCGGGTCCGGCACCAGTACGGTGAACTCGGCCTCTCCGGTACGCGCCGGTACGTCGAAGGAGCGCACGCACGCACGCAGCGCCTCCGAGACGCGCTGCACTACGCGCCGCAGGTGGACCGGGTCGGTCCGGCTCACCAGCTGGCTCCAATTCTCGATCCGGCACACGGCCAGCGCGAACGCGCCCGTGTGGCTGCCGGCCCGGGCGATCTCTTCGTCGATCCGGCGGGCCAGGTAGGCGGCGTTGGGGAGCCCGGTTTCCTCGTCGAAGCTGCGGTGGCGGCGCGCCTGGTCGTGGAACGCGGCGTTGGCAACCGAACGCTCTACGTACGTGACGTACTTGACGAAGACCTGGAAGTCGTCCTCGTTGAAGGTGGAGGGGTAGAAGCTGTCGGCGGCGACCTTGTCGTAGAAGGCGAGGGTGCCCACCACGCGCCCGTCGCGGCGCAGCGGGGAGGCCATGGCCGAGCGCACGTCGGCATCCAGGGAGGCCAGTCCGGGGTACCGGGCGGGGTCGCGCACCAGTGCGCCGGTGCGACGCTTGATGACATCCACCGACAGGGACTTGTCCAGACGGAAAAGCTGCTCCTGCTGCCGCCCGCTGGCGGCTCCGAAGTAGGAGCGGATCACGTAGCGACCGGTCTCGGTGTCCTGCAGGCGCAGGACCGCGTGGTCGGCCTCCAGGATCATCGCGCCCGACGAGGTGGCCAGCCGCGCGACTTCGGCCAGGTCGGTGGCCGAGAGCATGCGGATGCCCATCTCGTTGATCGCGCCCACCTTGGCCGCGCGGGAGCTCATCCGCGCTTCCCGGTCGGCTTGCGCGACGGCATCGGCCGTCGCCGCAGCGATCTCCAGCAGGCCCTCCCGGGTGGCGCGTCCGCGAGGCGCATCGGGTCCGGCCTGCACCGCCAGCAGACCCACCAGGCGCTCTTCCAGCATCAGGGGCAGGGCCGCGTAGGCCAGCGCTCCGCTGGGATCGTCCAGGAAGGTGGCGTGTCGTGCCGCGGCCGCTGCGCCATCCACCCCCTCGCCGATGGCAATGCGGTACTCGCCGCCGAAGCCGCCTCCAGCCAGGGAGGTGGCCGCCAGCCGCAGCGCGTCCTCGTCCACGTCATACAGGTACACGGTGGCGATGCCACGGCCCACGCGTCCGGCCACCAGGCTGCACAGCTCTTCCATGCGGTCGTGGAGGGGCGAGCGGGCGTCGAGGACGCGTCGCACCTCCCGCACGGCGTCGTAGCGCGCAGACTGATCGCGGAGCAGCTCGTGCTCCTGGGCCCGTGCGATGATCTCGGCGTCCAGAGCGGCGAGCTGCTCTACGAAGGCCAGGTCCTCGTCCCCGAACGCGTCGGGACGCGTGGCGTGGTGCAGGTTCAGTACGCCCAGCACCCGCTGGTCGTGGATCAGCGGGACGCAGAGCGCCGACTCCACGTCCAGCCGCTCGCGCACGATGCGGAAGGTCTCACGGTCGGCCTTGCCCCGGATGCGCAGGGCGCGCCCCTCGGCGACGGCGCGGCCCGCGATGCCTTCGCCGGGCCGCACGCGGATCTTCGCCCACAGCTCGGGCTCGATTCCGGCGGCCACGCGCACGCGGAGCTCGCGCTGCTCGCTGTCGAAGAGCATCAGCGACCCGCCGTCGGCGCCGGTGACGCCCAGTGCGATGTCGAGCATGCGCGTGAAGAGCTCGTCGGTGTCAACGGTGAGGTTGTACGATTCCACGACCTCGTGGAGCGCCTGGAGCAGCTCTCCCTTGTGGTCGCGGCTCGAGGCCCCGTAGGCCCACAGGAGCCGGGCCGTGAGCGGAGGTACCACCTGCAGCCCCGCCGCGACGGCCTCGGGGGCGCGTTGGGCGAAGTCCGGCTTGAGACCGGCGTCGACCACGGCGTGGAGCCCCGCCGTTCCCGCGAGCTTCTCCAGGTCGTCGGTCAGGCGGGCCGCGAAGCGTGCGGCAAGATCCGGATGCACGCGCGCCAGGCGCTCGCGCGCCGCGGCCGGATCCGGGTCGTAGATTACCGGGATCTCGACCTCCGGGTTCGCCTCGAGCAGCGGCACCAGGCCGATCGCCTCGTCCGTCGCTCCGAAGATGGCGATGCGCTTGCGCATCAGCTCTCCGTGGGCTCCGGCGGATCCAGGCGAACGGTCACGGTCATGGCGTAGCTGCGGCCCTCGGCGTCGCGCAGGGTGACGGGCACGGAGAAGGAGCGCGCATCGCGGCGTCGCGCTTCGCCCAGGTCGGCGATCTCCAGCTCGGCCGGGGCCGCCTCCGCCTCGGCCCGGGCTTCGGGAAGGCCGGCGTCGAAGAAGGCCTGGGCCACCTCGATGGCCTGGTCCGCCAGCACGGCGGCCTGCGGGTCCGCCTGCTCGGCCTCCAGGGCGGACTCCACCACGGCCGGCGGGTCCGCAGGCTCGGGATCCACGATGCGCTCCGGCTCCGGAAGGGGCTCGAGCAGCGAAGCGCCCTGGGGCTCGACCGGGGAAGCTGCGGTCGCGGTGGCTTCGGACCGGCCGGCCAGGTCCTCTTCGCGCAGCCGGCGGATCACGCGCTTCGAAATGGTGGTGAGGGCCTGAAGCACGCCCTTGCCCTGGGTGGCCACCGCCTCGAAGACCGCGGCGCCGCGCAGGTCGAGCTTGCGGTGCAGCTCCTCCAGCGTGAAGTCGTCGGCCAGGTCGCGCTTGTTGTACTGGACGACCAGCGGCACCTCTTCCAGCGAGCGGCCGTAGGCCGAGAGGGATCGGCGCAGCTCGTCGAACGACTCCAGGTTGGCGTCGAGCCGCTCCGGGGTTGCGTCGAGGACCAGCACGATTCCATCGACGCGGTCGAGCTGCTGCTTGCGGGTAGGGGCGTGTTCCGCCGAGCCGGGCACGGCTACGACGTGCAGGTGGACCTTCAGACCCGACAGCTCGCCCAGGGTGATGGGCAGGCTCTCGAAGCACACCGAGGGGTCCAAGGCGGTGGGCACCCGGCGCAGCTCGCCCCGGTTGTCGGCGCGCAGCTTGCGGTACACGTGCTCCAGGTTGGCGGTCTTGCCGGCCCCGGCCGCGCCCCAGTAGAGAACCTTCGCGCTGACTTCCGCCTTTTCGGCGTTCACTTCCGCCATCAGATCTTCCCCTTCTTGGTGAGGAGGCGCCGCGCGTGGGTGGACACGGCCGTGGGCACATCCTTGCTCTTCATGATGGAGCGCAGGTCCTTCTCCTGAAGGTAGTTGAGGAACTTCATCGCCGTGGGCTGAGCCGTCTTGGGATTCGTGGCCAGTGCGAGCTTCACCTGGTAGCTGCGGGTGAACTCGCGGTTGGCGGCAATGATGCGCATGACCGCGTCGCACACGTTCCGGGCCTTGGCGAACTGCAGCACCTCGCTGTCGGTGATCTTGGGGCTGCGGATGGCGGCCGTGGCCACGATCTTGTTGGTGTCGCGGACCAGCAGACTGCGCGCCTCGCCGTTGCCCATGCGCGCCAGCTTGATCTTCTGCATGACCGTCATCGTCTGCACCAGCTGAAGCAGGTTGATCCGCTCCTGCTCGTCCGGCGCCTCCTGGCGCTCCTCCAGGAGCTCCTGGGCCAGGCCGGCCGCGTCGTCGCCCAGCAGGGCGCGTAGCGCGGCGCGAGCGCGGTCGTCGGTGATCTCGTCGGGACCGGGAAGATCGTCGAAGGGGTCGGTGTCCTCGTGGTGCTCCGCATCGGGTCGCTCAATGCCGAGGAACGAGAGGATCCGGTCGATCACCGCCCGCCCGGTGAGGGGGTTGTCGCCCAGGGCGTCGACGATTTCGGCGCAGCGCAGCAGTCGCTGCTGGTTGTTGGCTGCGATCTCCACCACCCGCTTGTGCGGCAGCGAGGCGAGGAAGATGAACGTCTCGTCCGTCACAGCGGAATTGAGCGCGAGCTTCTCCATGAGCTCGGCGTCATCGTGGTGGACGTGCGCCAGGTGGGAGAGCAGGGCCGGGTGCGTCTCGCCGGAGAGCACCGAGAGGGTCAGGTCGCGGGGCAGACCGTCCAGGCTCTCCCGCGCCGTCGTCTTGATCTCGGCGTCCGGGTCGTGGAGTAGCGCGAAGAGCACGGTGGCCAGCTCGACGGGCGGCAGGGGCAGGGCGCCCCGTGCGGCCATGCTGCGCGCCTCCAGCGGGGCGTCGGGGCTGGCGTAGCGGCGAGCCTGGGGCGACAGCTTGAGCGTGATCTTCTGGGTCTCGGCCATTTCCGTCCATTCCCCGCTACGCGAGCTGTATTCAGGCGGGGGCCGAGCACCCCACGCGGCCCGGGCCGCGTGGCTCAGGAGTCCTCGGCTTGGCTCGCCTTCGCTTCCGCAACCAACTTGTCGCGCACGTTCGACGGGACCTCGTCGTAGTGCGAGAACTCCATGTGGAAGTCGCCCTTGCCCCCGGTGAGGCTGGTCAAAGTGCTCGCGTACTCGAGCATTTCGCACATGGGCACCTGGACCCGGATCATCTGCGCAGAGCCCGAGGCCTCGCTGGCCTGGACCCGGCCGCGTCGGCTCGAAAGGTCGCCCATCACGTCGCCGATGTGGTCGTCGGGCGCCGTGACCTCCACGTTCATGATCGGCTCGAGGATCGTCGGTCGGGCGGCCTGCATGGCGGCCTTGAAGCCGAAGGAACCCGCCAGCTTGAAGGCCATCTCGTTGGAGTCCACCGAGTGGAACTTGCCGTCGATGCAACGGACGCGGATGTCGACCACCGGATAGCCGGCGAGCGGGCCGCGCTCCATCCCCTCGAGGCAGCCCTTCTCCACGGCCGGAATCAGGCCGCGGGGAATCGCGCCGCCCACGATCTCGTCGGAGAATTCGAAGCCCTCGCCCCGTCCGCGGGGCTCCAAGGTCAGGTAGCAGACGCCGAACATTCCCTTGCCGCCGGTCTGTTTCTTGAGCTTCCCCTCGACGTTCTCGGCCTTGCGGGTGATGGTCTCCCGGTAGGGCACCTTGGGGGTCTTGAGCTCCACGTCCACTTCGAAGAGCCGCTTCAGCTTGTGGACCGTCGTGCGGATGTGGAGCTCGCCCATCCCCGTGAGGAGGAACTCGCCCGTGGATGCCTCACGCCCCAGATGGAGCGTGGGGTCTTCTTCCACCAATCGGCCGAGGGACGCGTAGACTTTATCCTCATCTCCCTTCGATTCCGCCGAGATGGCGTACGAAAGCACGCCCTGGGGAATGGAAATTTCCGGTAGCGCCACGCCCCCCTTTTCCTGGGTCAGGCCCTGGCCGGTGTGCACGCCCTTGAGCTTGGCCACCGCCACGATGTCGCCCGGTCCCGCTTCCGGGACATCATCGTGTTGCTCGCCCCGCATCAGCAGGAGCTTGCCCACCCGGGCCTTCTCGCCGGTGCCGGCGTTGACCAGGGAGGAGTCGGCGAGCAACCTGCCGGAGACCACGCGGAAGATGGAGAGCGTCCCCGCGTAGCGGTCGATCATGGTCTTGATGACCCGGGCCGTGAACGGCCCGTCCGGATCGGCGGCGAGCTCCGCATCGTCCTCGCCGGCTCGGAAAGGAGGCCGGTCGGCAGGGGAGGGGAGCAGCTCGGTGAGCCCCTTGAGCAGGGGATCGATACCGATCGCAGCGGCGCCCGAGCCGCACAGCACGGGAAGGATCTGGCCGCGGCGCGTGCCTGCCACCAGGCCCTCGCGCACCTCGTCCTCGTCCAGGTCGCCTTCCTCGAGGTACTTCTCCAGCAGCGTGTCGTCGCACTCGGCCACCGCCTCCACCAGGCGCTGGCGAGCGGCCTCGGCCTCGTCGGCCAGGTCCGCGGGGATCTCTCCCTCGCCATCCGCGGTGAATGCTTTGCGGGCCATCAGGTCGATCACGCCCGAGTGGTTGTCGGCGCTGCCGATGGGGATGCACAGGGGGATGGCGCCGGACTCGAGCTTGCGCAGCGCCTCCACGGCCGTGTCGAAGTCGGCCCGTTCCCGGTCCATGCCGCTCACGAAAGCCAGGCAGGCCACGTCGCTCCGACGCGCAGCGCGCAGCAGCTTCTCGGTGCCCACCTTGGGGCCGTCCGTCGGCGAGACCAGCAGCACAGCACCGTCGAGGCCGGCCAGCACGATCTGGGCATCCGCGTTGAAGTTCGGGTCTCCGGGGGTGTCCACGAGCGTTGCGTGGTGGCCGTCCCAGTCGAACGCGTATACCGACGAGCTGATGGTGGCCGTGTGACGATCCTTCTCCTCGGGGAGGAAGTTCAGTACGGATGTGCCGTCGTCTACCTTGCCCTGCGCGTGGGTGGCCCCGGCCCGAAAGAGCAGCGCCTCACCCAAGGTGGTCTTGCCGTCGCCCGAGTGGCCGATGAGGGCGAAGTTCCGCGTGTGCTGGACGTCCACGTTCTTCATTCCGTCGTCTCCTTCGCTTCCGGATGGTTCATCTCGAAGAGGATCCGCAGACCCTCCAGGGTGAGGAAGGGCTCCACGTGCTCGATGCACTCGGATTCGCTGGCGATGCGCTGTGCCAGTCCGCCGGTGGCGATGCAGCGGGACTCGCCCAGCTCGCCGCGGATGCGCTTGACCATGGAGTCGACCATTCCGGCGTATCCGTAGAGAAGCCCCGACTGCAACGACTCGGTGGTGGTGCGGCCGATCACGGACTTGGGCCGAGCCACTTCCACGCGGTGCAGCATGGAGGCCCGGTCGAACAGTGCCTCCATGGAGATGTGGATGCCGGGGAAGATGGCTCCGCCCAGGTACTCCCCGCTGCCCGACACGCAGTCGAAGGTGGTTGCCGTGCCGAAGTCCACCGCGATGATGGGGCCGCCGTGTAGCTTGAAGGCGGCGACGGAGTTGACGATGCGGTCGGGTCCCACCTCGCGGGGATTCTCGTAGCGGATCGGCATGCCCGTGCGGATTCCCGGTCCGACGATCATCGGCGGCCGCGAGAAGAGCTTGTTGCAGACCCGCTCCCAGATGGGGAGGAGCGGTGGCACCGTCGTCGAGATGATGACGTGACTCACGTCCTCCAGGGGCATGCCGGTGCTGGAGAACAGGGCCCGCAGCGTTACGGTGACCTCGTCGGAGGTCTGCTCCCGGCGGGTGGAGAGCCGCCAGTGGTCGCGGAAGGCGTCGTCGAGACGCCAGTCGAAGACGCCCATGGAGACGTTGGTGTTCCCGATGTCGACGGCGAGGAGCACGTTCGCCCTCATGCGGGATCCTCCTTCACTACCGTGACGTCGCCGGCCAGCACCCGCTCGCTGCCCCCGTTGCGGCTCAGCCGCAGCGCGCCGTCGGGATCCACGCCGTCGACCCGGCCCTCGGTGCGGGCTCCGTCCAGGTCCTGCACCCGCACGCGCGCGCCCTGCATGCGGAACAGCGCGTCGAAGCGGGGACGGACACCGGCGAAGCCTTCCCGGGCGTGCAGGTCGAACACCTCCTCGAGCCTGGTATAGAGCCGCCGCGTGAAAGCCGCGCGGTCCACGCGGCGTTCGCAGCAGGCCGAGACGCTGGTGGCGCGTGCGCGGAACTCGTCGGGGAAAGTGGCGGGATCGACGTTCAGGTTTACGCCGATTCCGAGCACGCAGAAGGCCACGCGGGTGGCTTCCACGCCCAGCTCCACCAAGATGCCCGACGTCTTGCGCTCGTCGATGAGCACGTCGTTGGGCCACTTGATCTCGATCCGGTCGGGCTCGCCGACCTCGTCGGCCACCGTCTCGGCCACTGCGACCGCGGCGGCCAGGATCAGCGTGGGCGCCTCGGCGGTGGTCAGGCGCGGCCTCAGCACGATCGACGTGTACACGTTCTGGTGCGGGGGGGAGAAGAACGAACGGCCCAGGCGCCCCCGTCCGGCCGTCTGGCCCTCGGCCACCACCGCGGTGCCGTGGGCAGCGCCTTCCCGCGCCAGCTCCAGGGCGACGCGGTTGGTCGAGTCGACCTCTTCGAAGTGGTGGATGGTCTTGGCCAGCCACTGGGTTTCGAGCCCGTGGTGCAGCTCTTCGGGGTAGAGGCGGTCGGGCGCTTTCCGCAGTCGGTAGCCGTCCCCGCGCTCGCCCTCGATGGCGTAGCCGCGTGCGCGCAGGCCTTCCACGTGCTTCCAGACCTGCGCCCGCGACACGCCAAGGTCCGAGGACAGGGAGGCTCCAGAGCAGGGTTCGTCGCCGGCGCGCCGCAGGGCATCGAGGACACGCGCCGGCGCGTCGTTCACGCCCGTACCCCCCCGGCCGCGTCGTCCTCGAGCTCCAGGGCTACGTCGGCACACGGAGCGGAGTGGGTCAGGGCCCCGATGGAGATGCGCTGGGCGCCTGCCTCGGCAAACGCCCGTACGTTGTCGAGGGTGATGCCGCCGCTGGCCTCCAGCGACACGCGATCGCCGAGTGCGTCCACGATCTGCCGGACCTGTTCGGGCGTCTGGTTGTCCAGCAGCAGCGCGTCGGCGCCGGCCTCCACGGCGGCGCGGGCGTCCTCGAGGGATTCGACCTCCACCTGGACCTGGAGGTGCGAGGGGGCTCCGGCGAGGGCGGTCTTGACCGCCAGGCCCACGCCCCCGGCGGCATGCACGTGGTTGTCCTTGAGGAGCACGGCGTCGTCGAGTGCGAAGCGGTGATTTTCGCCTCCGCCGGCCGCAACCGCGTGCTTGTCCAGGGCCCGCCAGCCGGGAAGGGTCTTGCGGGTGTCGAGGATGCGGGCTCCCGTGCCGGAAACCGCGTCCACGTAGCGGGCCGTCTGGGTTGCGACGCCGCACATCCGCCCCAGGAAGTTGAGGGCGGTGCGTTCGGCTGCCAGGATCCCACGTAGCGGGCCGTGCATGCGCGCCAGCACTTCGCCCGGCGCGGCGCGCTCGCCGGCGCGGCGCAGGGGGTCGAAGTGCACGCCGGGATCCACGTGCACGAAGGCCGCCGCCGCCAGCTCGAGGCCGCACACAACCAGTGGCTGGCGCGCCTCGATGCGGCCGCTGCCGGTGGCCGAGGCGTCGATCACGAGCTCGGAGGTCACGTCGCCGGAGCGCAGATCCTCAGCCAGCGCCGCCTCGAGCAGCGGCGCCCAGGTGTGGGCAGGCGGGAGCGGCGGAGGCCGGTCCATAGCAACCAGATAGATTACCGCAGCCCGGCGGGCCGCGGGCTCGGCCGTCCTTGGCAGGGGCCCGCCCTACGTTCGCCTACGGCTCACTGCGCGCCCGGCGGGGCCGGGCTTGCCTTGGCAGGGGCCCGCCCTTCGTTCGCCTGCAGCTCACTGCGCGCCCGGCGGGGCCGGGCTTGCCGGGCTACTCGGGGTCGCCCTTCATGCGGCGGATCTCTTCGCGGATCAGGGTCTCGGCCATCTGGGGGATCACCTCCCAGGCGATCTCCTCGAACTTGGCCAGGGCCTCGCGGATCAGCTGCTCGGGCAGCTCGGCGAAGGCCTCCCAGGCGATCTTCTCCAGCGAGTCGTGGATGCGATCGCGCATTACGCCCGAGATGTCGGGTCCCGGGCTCGCCGCCACCGCGACGGGCGTCGGGTCGGGCGGAGCCTCGAAGGCCATGGGCTCGGGCTCCGGGGCGCCGGCAACGGGAGCCGGTTCGAAGGCCACGTGCGTGGGCTCGAGCGGCGGGAACTCGTCCTCCTCGGCGTCGGAGGCCGCCACGGCCGGATCCGGCGCGCCGAGATCGAAGCCGGGCTCGTTTCCGGGTGCCTCGATGACGGGCCGCGGGGTGGCCGCTTCGAACGCGGGCTCCGCGACCGGGGCCTCGAATGTCGGCTCCGGAGTGGGAATGCCAAAGACCGGTTCGGGCGTCGGCGCGTCGAACGCCGGCTCGGGCTCCGGCTCGGGGCTCGGGGGCGCAGCGGCCGGCTCCACCGGCGCGGGCGTGGCCAACTCCGGACCGAGCCCCAGCGGGTCCCCCAGGTCGGAGGACGAGACCGCGAAGTCCTGGCCCTCGTCGGGGTCTTGCACGGCCTGGCGCGCTACGTCCGGGCTCTCCAAGGTGCCGAAGAGATCCTCGTCTGCGCCGCCGGCGGTGTCCAGCTCCAGGTCCTCGGCCGGCGCACCTTCCAGATCCAGCACCGTGGGCTGCTCGCCCGGCGCCGCGTGGGCGGCGGGGTCCGGCATAGGCGCCGACTCTCGCGGGCGCGAGAAACTGTCCTCGTCGAAGGCCGCGTCCAGCTGATCGCTGGTGGGCCAGTCGTCGCCGCGGGGCTCGATGCCCAGCGCCATCGTCGCGTCCGCAGCTCCCACGGCGCGCTCGGGCGGAGCCACGAGCGTGGTGGTGTCGGGGGCCGGGACGGCCTCGGGGGTCGGAGCCTCGACCACGGGTGCAAAGTCGAAGGCGCTCTCGCCTGCATCGATTTCGAAGGCCGTGGTGGCCGGCTCGCGGGCCTCAGTGGGCAGGTCTGCGTCACCGGAATCCGTCTCCAGGACGTCGTCGAAGAAGTCGAAGCCATCGTCGTCCGAGGCCGACTCGGCGGCTGGCGGCTGCGGGGTGGCCGGAGTCACCACGGTCTCGGCGGCGGCGGGCAGGGGCGGGCTGGGAGCCGGAGCCGCGGCGGGCTGGGGCGCCCGAGCCAGCAGCTCGTTGACCCGGTCCACCAGGGCCTGGGCCTCGAAGGGCTTGGTGATGTGGCCGTTCGCCTGGGCCTGCTCAGCCCGCTCCTCGTCGAAGGCCTCGAAGGTTCCGGTGAGGAGCAGCACGGGCACGTGAGCCAGCGCCGGGTCGGCTTTGAGGGCCTCGCAGACCTCGTAGCCGTTCTTTCCCGGCATCACGACGTCGGCGAGGATGACATCCGGGCGGTACTCGCGGGCGCTCGCCAGGGCATCGTCCCCGTTGTCGACGGTGAGGATCTCGATGTCCTCGTTGGCGAAGCTGATCCCGACCACCTTCTGGATGGTCACACTGTCGTCAGCGAGCAGAAGCTTCTTGGCCATGATCCCCCCAGCCGTCCCGACCCCATCGGCAACCCGTCCGCAGGACGGGGCGGCGGGCGTGCCGGCTCGGCCGTATTATCGTCGGCATCCGCCCGTAGATTGAATACTTTTTGCACGTCACCGCATGTCCTCGACCCGCGGGGGTAGCACCCCGGCCCGGTCAAGTGGCGGCCTGGAGACACCGATAGCGCCCGCGGGGCGGAGAGTCTGCCCCCACGGTTCCCAGGACCGGTGGCGGCATCAGTGGAGGTACCATGGCCCTCGAGGCGGCAGCCTGCTCCGACGTTGGCCAGCAGCGCAAGGCCAACGAGGATTGCTACGCCATCGCGGCAGAGTACGGCCTCTACGTGGTGGCGGACGGAATGGGCGGCCATGCGGCCGGTCAGCTCGCCAGCGAGCTGTGCTGTCGCGCCATGGTGCGGGCGATCGAGGTCACTCACTCGTCCGGAGAAAGCCTGAGCGAGCGGCTCCGGTCGGCCGTGATGCACGCCAACCACGAGATCTTCTCCACCGCCCGCGAGCGCCCGGAGCTGACGGGAATGGGCACCACGGTGGTGGCCGCCCTGGTGGCCGGCGAGCGGGCGGCGCTGGCCCACGTGGGCGACAGCCGCGCCTATCGGGTCCGCAACGGCCTGGTTCGCCAGCTGACGGACGACCACTCCCTGGTTGGCGAGCTGCTGCGCCGCCGCGAGATCAGCGCCGATGCGGCGCGAGAGCATCCCCACAGGCACGTTCTGACCCGCGCCCTGGGCGTGCGGCCCAAGGTGGAGCCCGACCTGGCGGAGCTGGGCGTCCAGCCGGGCGACGTACTGGCCATGTGCAGCGACGGCCTGATCAACCACGTCCACGACGACGAGCTGGCCAAGCGGCTGTCCGGCGAAGGCCCGCTCCAGGAGACCTGCGACGGCCTGATCGACCTGGCCAACCAGCGCGGCGGCGAAGACAACATCACGGTCGTCCTGTTGAGGATGACGTAGCCGGGCCTAGGCACGCCTATTCTTAGGCGGCCGAGCCCCTTCGCTCGCCTTCGGCTCGCTGCGCGCGCCGCAGCCGACTTGATCGCATGTCCATGCTCGGTGGGCGGCGCTTGCGGGCCTCGGGCTCGCGAGGCTTGGCGCGCCGGGAAGGGCTTAGGGGCAGTCTCTCGGCGGTGCTGCGGGGCTAGGCTTTATCCACCTGGCCCTTCAACTTGCCGCGCAGGCGGAGCATGGCCTTGGTGTGGATCTGGCAGACGCGAGATTCGGTGATGCCGAGGATCGAACCGATCTCCTTCATGTTCAGATCCTCGTAGTAGTAGAAGGACACCACCAGGCGCTCCTTCTCGGGCAGCAGCGCGATGGTGTCGCCGATG
>JAFDET010000302.1 GCA_019310195.1 Deltaproteobacteria bacterium | reverse complement strand
CTGCGTGAGGATCGCTCGATCGACGCCGAGAGCATGCGGATCCCGCTGCAGTACCTGGAGTCGCTCTTCGGGCCGGGGGTGGGCGCCGCGCTCCAGACGCTGCGTTCCGAGATCTAACGCGCGCGGGACGGCGCCAGCTCGGAGCTTCCCGACACGCTGATCGTGTACCAGTGGAAGAGCCTCTTTGGCCCCTTCAGCGAAGAGCCCGTGAGCGTCACGCTGCCCCCGAGCGACCTCGCAGCGGGACGCAGCGCGCGATGAGCCCGACGCATGCCAACGAAACGGAGGCGCGCCAGCACAGGCACATCGCCGCGGAGTACGACCGGGCGCACTTCAGCACCCACTGCGTCAACTGCGTCCCGGGCGACTGCCCCATCTACGTCCTGGTCAAGGACGGGAAGGTCGTGCGGGAGGAGGCCGCCGGCGTGGTCGAGGCCGTCGAAGAGGGCGTGCCCGACATGAACCCGATGATCTGCCAGAAGGGCCTGGCCTGGAGCATCGAGCACGACGCCGAGGATCGCGTTCCCTATCCGATGCGGCGCGCCGGGGAACGGGGCGAGGGAAAGTGGCAACGCATCTCGTGGGACGAGGCCTTGGCCGAGGTTGCCGACGCCATGATCGACGCCATCGAAGACGTGGGCCCGGAGGCGGTCGTCATGGAGATGAGCCCCGAGGTCGCCGCGTTCCTGCCGTCGGGTCGCTTCATGAGTGCCCTGGGCGGCCAGGTGCTGGATGTCGACGCGACCATCAACGACTTCTTCACGGGCTACCAGCAGACCTTCGGCAAGTTCTCGTTCACCGCCTCGGTGGACGACACGTTCCACTGCGACCTCATCCTGATCTGGCACTCGAACCCGGCGCACACGATGATCCCGGTCTACCACTACACCTGTGAGGCGCGGTACCGGGGCGCCGAGGTGGTGCTGGTTTCCACCGACGTGAGCCCCTCGCACTGCCACGTCGACTATCACGTCCCCGTGCGCCACGGCACCGACGCGGCGCTGGCCCTGGCCATGGCCCAGGTGGTGATCGCGGAAGATCTCGTCGACTGGGGCTTCGCGGCTTCCCAGACGGACCTGTCCCTCCTGGTGCGCAGCGACAACGGCGAGTTCCTTCGGCAGCGAGACGTCGAGCCCGACGGCCGGGAGGATCGTTTCTTTCACGGCCACCCGGAGCGAGGGATCGTTGCGGTCGATCCGGCCAGCCTCGGGCTCGATTTCGAGCCGCTGCGCGAGGGTGCGCTCGAGGTGGACGGAAGCGACGGCAGCCGGATCCGCGTCGAGCCGCTGTTCGCCCGGGTGCGCCGCATGCTGGATGCCGAGTACACACCCGAGCAGGCCAGCGAGATCTGCGAGGCCCACCCCCAGACGATTCGCATGCTGGCGCGCAAGGTCGCAGCCGGACGAACACGCATCGCCGCGGGGGCCGGCGTCTGCAAGTACTACCACGGCGACCTGATGACGCGCGGGATGCTGCTGCTGCTGGGCCTCACCGGCAACTGGGGCCGCAAGGGCACCGGGGTAGGTGCCTGGTGCTCGTCGCTCTTCGACGGCATGACCTCGGTGATGGTCAAGAGCGAGCCCGGAGTCGAGGCCGGTCGTGAGATGTTCCAGGGTATGAACGCCATGCGTGAAGCCCTGCGCCAGCAGGATCCGAGCCTCACGGGCGAGCTGGCGGACCGGGTGTTGCTGAAGGCCGCGACCGGCCGGACGATCTATCCGGCGGCCTTCTTCTGGTACCTCCACTCGGGCTTCCGAGAGCGCTGGAACAACCCGGACTGGAACGATCCGGACATGCCGCGGGGCTTCGAGTCGTACTTCGAGGAGGCCGCCCGCTCCGGGGCCTGGGGCGACGCGGTCGAGGTCGCCAGGAACAAGCCGCCGCGCGTGCTCCTCGAGGTGGGGGGCAATACGCTGCGGCGCACCCGCGGCGGCAAGGGAGTTCTGCTCGAGAACCTCTGGCCAAAGCTCGAGAAGATCATCTGCGTCGACTACCGCATGTCCCAGACCGCGCTGTACTCCGACATCGTGCTGCCGGCCACGCAGCACTACGAGAAGACCGGGTTCGGCATGCCGACGCCCTGGCCGTTCATGCTGGCCATGTCGAGCGCCGTGGTGGAGCCCTACCAGGAGGCCCGCGGCGAGTGGCCCGCCCTGGCGGAGCTGTGCACCGTGCTGGCGGAGCGCGCGAAGGCCCGGGGTCTCGAGGATTATCCGCGTGGCGACGGCACACGGCAGCGATACGCGGAGCTCTGGGATCGCTTTACCATGAAGGGAGCCCTCGCGACGGAGGAGGGCGTGGTTCGCGAGAGCCTGGCGGATGCCGTGGAGACCGGGAACATGCCGCCCGGCACCACGGTCGAGACCTTCCGCGAGAAGGGTTACGTCCGCTACAGCGGCTGGTCGGCCATGGCGCTGGGCCGCGCCAACGCGTCCCCGTTTCCCCATGCGGAGACGCACTCCCCGCTGCGCAACCACATCGAGCTGGGCCATCCGTACCCGACCCTGACGCGACGGGCGCAGTTCCTGATCGACCACCCGTGGTACCGGGAGGCGGGCGAGGATCTCCCGGTCCACAAGGAGCCGCCGTTCATGGGCGGCGACTACCCGTTCCGGCTCTCCGGCGGACACAGCCGCTGGAGCATCCACGCGATGAACATCACCAACCCGCTGATGCTCGAGACCCACCGCGGCAAGCCCTTCGTGCTGATCAACGATGCCGTCGCACGCGAGCGGGGAATCGAGGACGACGCCCTGGTGCGGATCCGCAACGATGTCGGCGAGTTCGCGATCCCAGCACGCACCAGCCCGTGCCAGCGTCCCGACGGGCTCACCGTCTACAACGGATTCGAAGGCTTCCAGTTCGTGGGAGGCCACGGCTCGAACGAGGTCGAGCCGGGGATGGTCAAGTGGCTGCACCTGGTCGGCGACTACGGGCACCTCTCGTACGCGCCCACCGAGTGGCAGCCCGTCCCCTTCGACCGCTGCATCTTCGTCGACGTGGAGCCCGCCTAGAGCTTCGCCCGGCGCGGCGACCCCCAGGAGCCCTCGAAACCGGCCTCCGGCCTCGAGAAGTTCGGACGGGTATGACGAGCGTCATACAGGCCGGCTCGGCTCTCCCGGCAGGCTCGGGGCACGCGGCGGGGGACGATCTCGGGATCTCCGCCAGCCCGCCGCGATCCTATCGGAGGAGGGTGATCGATGGCGTTCAGACTCGCTGAGGCACGGGTTGCGATGGAGGCCCTGGGGGCCGATCCGGACGACACGGCCCAGGCCATCCGGGCGATCGGAGCGATGGCGGGCAACTCCCCGGAGCGCTGCTTCAAGCGCTTCGCGCGCTCCGAGGGCGGCGCCCGCATCCTGCGCGAGAAACGGGAGCTCTACGACATCCTCTCCGATATCGATCGCCTCGGCGCCATGCCGGAGGGATCGCTGGGCCACGCCATCTGGACCTTCTACACCGTCGAGCAGATCAGCGCACAGGGCCTCAAGGGAGCCAGCGAGGCTGCGGCTGGTGTGGATGGCTACTTCACCGGCGACGATGACCGCTCCCGCTTCGCTCGGCGCCTGCGCGAGCTGCACGACGTATTCCACGTGCTGACAGACTACGGCCGCGACATGCGGGGCGAGATCGCCTGCCTGGCCTTCACCTACTCGCAGACGAAGAACACGGGCATCGGCTACGTGGCGCTGCGCGTGCTGCGCGGCGCCGGCTGGAACTCGGAAATGGGCAAGCTAATCCGCCAGGGCTACTGGCGCGGACGCCGCGGCGAGCGGCTGCTCGAGCAGGACTGGGAGACGCTGCTGGA
>JAFDET010000301.1 GCA_019310195.1 Deltaproteobacteria bacterium | reverse complement strand
GTCATCGCCGCCGTCAACGTCGTCTTCCCGTGGTCTACGTGGCCAATCGTGCCCACGTTCACGTGGGGCTTCGTGCGCTCGAACTTCTGCTTCGCCATCTTTCTCGCCTCTCCCTAACGCGCCACGATTTGTTCCGACGCGCTGGCCGGAACCTGGGCATAGTGCGAAAACTGCATCGTGTAGGTCGCGCGCCCCTGGGTCATGGAGCGCAGGTTGTTCACGTATCCGAACATGGTGGCAAGCGGCACCTCGGCCGCGATCACGCGGGCGTTCGCGCGCAGGTCCAACCCGGTGATCTGGCCGCGCCGGCCGTTGAGGTCGCCCTGCACCGCGCCGAGGAACTCCTCGGGGGTCACCACCTCGACCGCCATGACCGGCTCCAGCAGTACCGGGCCCGCCCGGCGCATGGCCTCCTTCATGGCCAGCGAGCCGGCGATCTTGAAGGAGCGCTCGGAGGAGTCGACGTCGTGGGACTGACCGTCCACCAGACGCACGCGCAGGTCCACCACCGGGTAGCCGGAGAGCTCGCCGCTCTGACCGGCCTCTTCGCAGCCTTGGCGCACGGCGGGAATGAACTCCGTGGGCACGCGGCCGCCCTTCACCTTGCTCTCGAAGAAGAAGCCGCTGCCCGGCTCGCCGGGCTCGAGCTCGATCTTCACCACGCCGTAGTCACCGGAGCCGCCGGTCTGCTTGATGTAGCGGCCCTCCGCCTTGACGGCGCGGGTGATGGTCTCCTTGTACGCGACCTGAGGCCGGCCCACGTTGGCGCTGACCTGGAACTCGCGCAGCAGCCGGTCGGTGATGATCTCCAGGTGCAGCTCGCCCATGCCCGAGATCAGCGTCTGCGCGGTCTCGGGATCGACCGTCACGCGGAAGGACGGATCTTCCTGGGCCAGCCGATCCAGGGACGTGGCCAGCCGATCCATGTCGGCCTTGGTCTTGGGCTCGATCGCGATGGAGATGACGGGCTCCGGGAACTCCAGGGCCTCGAGCAGCACCGGGTGGCGCGGATCGCACAGCGTCTCACCGGTGGCCACGGCCTTGAGGCCCACCACGGCGGCGATGTCGCCCGCCTGGATCTGGTCCACGTCCTCGCGCTTGTTGGCGTGCATCAAGAGGATGCGGCCGATGCGCTCCTTGCGGTCGCGGCTGGCGTTGATCACCTGCTGGCCGCACTTGGCGGTCCCCGAGTAGACACGCAGGTAGGTCAGGTTGCCCACGTGCTTGTCGCTCATGATCTTGAAGGCCAGCGCGCTGAACGGCTCGTCGGCGGAGGCCTTGAGCACCACGGTGCCGCCCTTCTTGCCCTTGGACTGCACCTCGATCGGCGGCACGTCCAGGGGCGAAGGCAGGTACTCGATGATGGCGTCGAGCAGCGGCTGCACGCCCTTGTTCTTGAAAGCCGAACCGCACAGCACCGGCACGACCTTGAGCTCCAGGGTGGCTTGGCGAAGGGCCTTGCGGATCTGGTCCGGCGAGACCGGCTCGCCCTCCAGGTACCGGGCCATCAGGGCCTCGTCCACGTCGGCGGCCGCCTCCAGCACGCGCTCGCGGCAGGCCTGGATCTCCGTGCGAAGCTCCTCCGGCGGATCTTCCTCGTGGAACTCGGCGCCCAGGGTGCTGTCGTCCCAGATGATCGCCCGCTCGCGGATCACATCGACCACGCCCCGAAACCCGTCCTCGGAGCCCACCGGGATCTGGATCGGCACCGCGTTGGCGCCCAGGCGCTCGCGGATCATGTCCACCACGTGGGGGAAGTCCGAGCCGACCCGGTCCATCTTGTTGACGAACGAGATGCGCGGCACCTGGTACTTGTCGGCCTGGCGCCACACCGTCTCGGACTGGGGCTCCACGCCGCCCACAGCGCAGAACACCGCCACGGCGCCGTCCAGCACGCGCAGGGACCGCTCCACCTCGATGGTGAAATCCACATGTCCGGGGGTGTCGATGATGTTCACGCGGTGGTCGTTCCAGAAGCAGGTCGTGGCGGCGGACGTGATCGTGATGCCCCGCTCCTGCTCCTGCTGCATCCAGTCCATGGTGGCCGAGCCCTCGTGGACCTCGCCCATTTTGTAGGTCTTGCCTGTGTAGAAGAGGATCCGCTCGGTCGTCGTGGTCTTCCCGGCATCGATGTGGGCCATGATGCCGATATTCCGGGTTCTCTCGAGTGGGGTCCGCAACATGACCGTGTGCCCGTCAGGGCCTCCCTACCACCGGTAGTGGGCGAACGCCTTGTTGGCGTCGGCCATGCGGTGGGTGTCCTCGCGCTTCTTGACGCTCTCGCCGCGCTCGTTGGCCGCGTCGATGATCTCGTCGGCCAGCTTCTCGCGCATGCTCTTGCCGGATCGGGCGCGGGCGTAGGATGCCAGCCAGCGCATGGCCAGCGAGGTAGCGCGCTCCGGGCGCACCTCGATCGGCACCTGGTAGGTGGCGCCGCCAACGCGCCTCGACTTCACCTCCAGCCGCGGCCGCACGTTGTCCAGCGCCCGCCGGAACATGGCCAGCGGGTCGTTGCGGGTCTTCCCCTCGATGAGATCGAACGACCCGTACAGGATGTGCTCGGCGGTGCTCTTCTTGCCATCCTTCATGATGACGCTCATGAAGCGCGTCACCATCCGGTCCTGGTACTTGGGATCCGGAAGCACCTTGCGCTTGGGTACTTCTCGACGTCGGGGCATCGTTCCTCGTCCTGTCGGCCCATGATGGGCCAAGACACGAACAGCCTCCCCGACACCCTCTGGCGCCGGGGCGGCCATCCGTGAGTCCTACTTGGGCCGCTTGGCACCGTACTTCGAGCGGCGCTGGGCCCGGTCCGCCACGCCCGTGGCGTCGAGTGAGCCGCGCACGATGTGGTAGCGGACGCCCGGAAGGTCCTTGACGCGGCCGCCGCGCACCAGGACCACGGAGTGTTCCTGGAGCGTGTGGCCCACGCCGGGGATGTACGCGTTCACCTCACGCCCGTTGGTCAGCCGTACACGCGCCACCTTGCGGAGCGCCGAGTTCGGCTTCTTGGGGGTCGTGGTGAACACGCGCAGGCACACGGCGCGCTTCTGCGGCGAGTTCTCCAGGTCCGCGGACTTGGAGCGCTTGCGCTGTTGCACGCGGCCCTTGCGAATCAGCTGCTGAATCGTCGGCATGTGTGTGTTGCTCGCTGCGTTCGCACGCGCCGCGTCGAACGAAGCCCAAGGGAAAAGCCTCCCCTGGGTCCCATCCGGGCGGCGCAGAGACCGGAGACACGGTGCCTCGGGTGCCCTCTACGACTCCCCGGACGAGCCGCTCACAGGAGTGGGCTTGTCCGCGAAAAACCGCCGTATCCTAGCGGGCTTGGACCCTCTGTCAACGCGTTGGGGAGCGCCCGGGAAGCGACCAGAAGGTCGCCCCCGGGGGACTCCCATCAGCTCTCGATCGGCTCGCTGCCGCTGCCCGGAGCCGCCACGATGGGGGCTTCGCCCGGGACCGGCTCGGCGCCGCCCAGGGCGGAGGCGGGGCTACCAGTCTCCTCGATCAGCCCGCCCTCCTCCTCGCCGCCCTGCAGGACTTCGTCGGGGGCTTCGATCTGGATCCCAATGTTCTTGTAGCGGGCCAGGCCGGTTCCGGCGGGGATCAGCCGGCCCATGATCACGTTCTCCTTGAGGCAGTGCAGGTAGTCGGTCTTGCCCCAGATGGCCGCCTCGGTGAGCACCTTGGTGGTCTCCTGGAAGGAGGTCGCCGAGATGAAGGAGTCGGTGGAGAGCGAGGCCTTGGTGATGCCGAGCAGCAGAGGCTCGGCAATCGCCAGCTGGCGACCCTCGTCCAGCAGCCGGGCGTTCTCC
>JAFDET010000300.1 GCA_019310195.1 Deltaproteobacteria bacterium | reverse complement strand
GGCTCCTCTACGTGTTTCCCGCAGACTCGTTCGGCCAGATCCGGTACGAGTTTCCCGAGACGTGATGCGCCGACCGTCGTGTCTGCCGGCAGCGGCCCATGCGAGAAGATCCGCTTCGAAGTCGGAGAGAGGCTGGGCCCGCTGAGAGACGGTCAGGACGAAGCCGCACCCGGCACCTCGCCAGCGGACGCCGGCTTCGCCTACCCTCGGACCGGGAGGCGGGCATGTCCGAGCACCCCGAACGACGCGTCCCCTGGTACCTGTGGCCGTTCCATGCCTTGTGGAGGCTTCTCAGCTTCGTGCTGGCCGCCACGGGCCGGCTGCTCTGCGCGATCCTCGGAATCGCGCTGATCGCCGCAGGGACGGTCCTCGCCCTCAGTGTGGTCGGCGCTCCCGTCGGCGTGCCCCTCGTGCTGCTCGGCTTCCTGCTGCTGGTCCGCGCGCTCTTCTGAGCTCAGCCCATCGCCTCTGGTAGAATCGTTCCCCGGCAGACGTCAACAGAACACAAGCGCGGAGAAGCATCAACATGATCGGCTATGTGACGCTCGGAACCAACGACCTGGAACGCGCCGGGAAGTTCTACGACCAGCTCCTTGGCGAGCTCGGCGCGAACCGCTTCATGGACCAGGACACGTTCATCGCCTGGGGCACCGGGCCCGGCGCCCCGATGGTCTCGGTGATCAAGCCATTCGATGGCCAGGCAGCCAGCGTCGGAAACGGCGTGATGGTGGCGCTGGTCGTGGACTCGCGCGAGAAGGTGGACGCGCTGCACCGCAAGGCGCTCGAGCTGGGCGCCGCCGACGAAGGCGCGCCGGGAGAACGCGCCCCCGGCTTCTACGCGGGCTACTTCCGCGATCTCGACGGAAACAAGCTCAACGCCTTCTTCATGGGCTAGGACCACGGCAGGCGGAGCGCGATGACGTTTCTGGTGGACTTCCTGATCGGCGCGGCGCTCGGCGCCGGGTTCATCGCGCTGGCCCGTTCCCTCGGGCGCCTCGAGCGAGCCGTCCTGGCCGGAGGCCTGCTCCTCGCGGCGCTGGCCTACGTCGGCTTCGGCGTCGGCCCGCGCGCGGGAGCCGGGCTCTCGGTAGAGCTGGCCGGAAGCCTGCTCTTCGCCGCCTTCGGAGTCCTGGGGCTCGTGTCCTCCCTGTGGTTCCTGTCCCTGGGCTGGGCCGTCCACGCCGTCTGGGACCTGGCCGTTCCGAGCCTGGCCGACGTCTCCTACATGCCCGTCTGGTATGCCGCTGCGTGCATCGGTTTCGACGTGGTGGTCGCGGCCTACCTGCTCGGACGGGCCCGCGGTCTGCTCCCCGTTCCCGGTGCCACGGATCCCGCCCGCGCCGCCTGACACGCGGCGCGGGCCTCGCCGGAGTCGAAACCATGGCCACACTCAAGACGGCAGCCCCCCAGTTCCTCGTGGACGACCTCGCGCACGCCCTGGCGTTCTACCGGGAGCGCCTCGGCTTCTCCGAGGACTTCGTGTACGAGGGCTTCTACGCCAGTGTCTCCCGGGACGGTGTTCCCATCCACCTGAAGTGCGCGCCCAAGCTCGAAGCCGAGCGTGCCCACCGCAAGTCGGAGGAGCACCTGGACGCGTACCTGGCCGTCGCCGGGGTCCGTGAACTCTACGAAGAGCTGAAGCAACGCGGCGCCCGCATCGCCAAGCCTCTTGAAGAACGGCCGTGGGGCGTCGTCGACTTCTACGTCGAAGACCCCGACCGCTACATCCTCTGCTTCGCGGAAGCCGTGGCAGCATCGCCGGACGGCTCGGGGTGAGCGGCCTCGGGCCGGCCGTTTCGCTCGTGGGTGTCGCCGTCGCCGGAGTCGGTCTGCTCGGCCTGATTTCGCCGCTCCGGCTCAAGGGTCTCGTCGCTCGCCGGCGTGTCCTCACGCGACTGCCCGTGACGGTCTCCCTGCGCATCGCTTTCGCGATCCTGTTCCTCGCCGGCGCTCCGTATTGTCGTCTCCCGAACCTGGTGCGGCTGGTCGGGATCCTGGAGGTCGCGAGCGCGCTGACGCTCCTGGCGCTGGGCTCGGCGCGTCTCCAGCGCTTCGTCGAGTGGTGGCTCCAGCGACCGCCGTCGTTCGTCCGAAACTGGGGATGCGGCGCCCTGGCGTTCGGGAGCTTGCTGGCCTACGCCGGCGCCTCCTAGGCTCATCGGATGGCGCAGGTCGCGATACGAGAGTCCCCGATCGGCGGACTCGGCTTGTTCACGCGGGAAGGGCTGGCCGAGGGAGAGGCGGTCCGCGAGTTCGTACTCGGCCGCGAGGTCACGCGGAACGAACCTCTCCGACCCGAGCTGGGCGAGCTTCCCGAGCACTGCCCGCTGATCGACGGGCGCTTCTACCTCGTGGGCCCGCCCGAGCGCCACCTGAACCACTCCTGCGACCCGAACTGCTACCTGCGCTTCGGACCGGAGCGGATCGAGGTCGTTGCCCGGCGCAGCATCGCGGCGGACGACGAGCTCACGCTGGACTACCTGATCAACAACGCCGGCGGCGACAGCTGGCCGTGCCAGTGCGGCGCCGCACGCTGCCGAGGCGAGACCTCGCACAGCTTCTTTACGCTGCCGGAGGGGATCCAGCGCGAGTACCTGCCCCTTCTCGCACCCTGGTTCCGGAAGAGCCACGCCCTGGAGCTCGCGCACCTGACGGAATCGCACGCGGAGCCGGTGGCCAGCGGCCGGCTCCTGACTCTCGCCTGCCTGGGCGCGGCGGTCGCAAGCGCCGGAGACCTGCTCATGCTCTGGGTCGCCAACTCGCTTCGGCCGGAGCTGGGTCTCCCAGAGCCGGGCCCGGCCGTGCTCTGGGTGGGGTGCCTGCTCGGCGTCGCCGGAATTCCACTCTATGCCGCCGGGTATCGCGCGGTTTCACGGATCGCCTCCGCCGACTCCCGGGCCGTCGCGCGCCTGATCGCCCTGGCGGGCGCGGGCGCGGCCGGCCTGGGCACGCTGATCCACGGGCTGACCGCGGCCCTGATCCACGCCGAGGTGGGCTCCGGAGCCGCCGGAAGGCCGCCCCTGGAAGCCGTGGGCAGCTGGGGTTCGGGCATCGTGGCGCTCTGGGCTGCGGCCGCGATCCTCGTCCTGGCGGCCTCGGCCGCGGTACTGGTCTGCGGTCTGCGAACGCCCGCCCTGCCCCGCTGGTGGGGCTGGCTCAACCCCGTCTTCGCGACGCTGGCGCTGGCGGGAATCGGCGCCACCAACGAGCTGGGGCGGGCCTTCCTGGTGCCCGCTGCGCCCAACCTGGCGCACCTGGTGTTCTTCGCAGCCTCCCTTGCAGCCGTCGGCGCGCTGCGCCGCTCCGTCGGGGCGCCCGCGGTCGGACGCCCCAACGGAGCGTGGTAACCTGCACACGAACCACGGGCGCCTGCGGGCGCGGAGGAGGATGCCATGGGTTGTGCTCGCGAAGGCTGCACCTGCACGGTGGGCGACGCTCGCTTCGAACAGGACGGCACCACCTACTGCTGCGAGAAGTGCGCAACGGTCTGCACGGACGGCGACTGCCGCTGCACGTCGGCGGACTGCCAGACGGGCTAGCGTAGTTCCCGGCCAGGAGGTTCCATGCCGGACGTCGAGGATTCGCCGCTCCAGGATCACGCGAACGTGCTCGTAATGCCGCCCCTGCTCTACCTCGGCGCGCTCGTCTTCGGCGTCGCAGCGCAGTGGATCGTTCGCTGGGCGGTGGGCGCGCTGCTCCTGGCTGGAGGGATCGCAGTCGCCCTGGCGTTTGCGCGGGCCTTCGAGCGCAGCGGCCAGGACAAGAACCCCAATACCCCAACGCCCGCGGTCATCAGCGGCGGCCTCTACCGCTACTCGCGCAACCCGGCCTACGTGTCGCTGACCGCCGTCCTGCTGGGGCTGGGCCTGCTGCTGAACAACGCGTGGATTCTGCTCGCCGCGATCCCGGTGCTCGCGATATTGCACTTCGGCGTGATCCTGCGCGAAGAGGCGTACCTGGAGCGCACCTTCGGCGACGAGTACCTGCGCTACAAGGCCGGCGTGCGCCGCTGGCTCTAGGCGAGATCCGCGATGCCCCACACCCCCGACCCGCTTCCCGGCTCCTGTCTGTGCGGCGCGGTCCGATTCCAGGCAACGCCTCCCACCCTGTGGTGCGCGCACTGCCACTGCAGCATGTGCCGCCGCAGCCACGGGGCGGGGTTCGTCACCTGGTTCGCGGTTCCCTACGCGCAGTTCGAGATCGTCGAAGGAGCCGATGCGCTGGTCCGGCATCGCTCCTCGGACCACGCCACGCGTTCGTTCTGCGGCCGCTGCGGCAGCTCGCTCTTCTTCGAGACGACGCAGCACCCGGAGAAGATCGACATCGTCCTGGCCGGCATGGATGGCCCCATCGACCGGGAACCCCAATTGCACGCCCATTTCAGCGACCGCGCCGAGTGGGTCGAGGTGCACGATTCCCTGCCCCGCCTGGGCGGCCCCAGCGGCCTCGAGCCGCTGGATCCGTGATACCGTCTGGAACCCAGCGAACCACAGGAGCGAAGCGATGAACGTCGAAGGTGGATGCTACTGCGGAAACATCCGTTACAAGGTCGAGGGCGAGCCGCTCTTCAAGGGGCAGTGCTACTGCCGCGAATGCCAGTACATCTCGGGCGGCGGCCCCAACCTGGTCCTGGGCATGCCCGAGGCAGGCTTTGCCTACACCAAGGGCTCGCCGAAGCCGTTCCAGCGCGGCGACCTGGACAACCCGGTCACCCGCGAGTTCTGCGCCGACTGCGGCACCCCCCTGCTGAGCAAGGCGCCGGCCATGCCGGTCCCTTCCGGGGATCAGGGACTACAACCAAGCCCAACCAGAATCGCACAACTTGTTGAAAACATGGAGGCGCCGCCCGGATTCGAACCGGGGATCAGGGATTTGCAGTCCCGTGCCTTACCACTTGGCTACGGCGCCCGAGGGTCGCCGCGTGCGGCCACGCGGCGAGGGTGGATGGGTACCGCTCCCCCCCGGGAGCGTCAATCCGGCGTCCCTGTTCCGGCCAGCGGATTCAGCGCCGCACGCAGCGGAAGACCCGGTACTGGTCGCGAGCCTCGATCCAGGCGCCGATGGCCGGAGAGGCGGAGTCGAGCACCGGCAGGCAGACCAGCCAGCGCTCGTCCGGGAAGCCCTCGCGGCAGCTGGAGGTGCTGCACGCCACCAGGGCGTGGGCACCGGACTCGCCCAGGGCGTCGCGCACGTCGCGCCTCTCGCGGGCCACGTCCTCGCCACCCACATACCAGCGCAATGGCCCGATGGCGCCGTGGTAGAAGAAGACCCGCTCGTCCGGGAAGCGCTCCAGGAGTTGAGCGGCCACGTGACGCTCCTGCTTGCGCTGCTCGCGCAGCGCCTGGACGCCGGTGGCGAAGTAGAGCGCGATGAGCCAGGCGCCCAGCCCCGCCGCCACCAGCATCGCCAGAGGACGCCGGCGCACGCTGGCCGCCACCAGCGCCGCGCCCAGCGCCAGCAGGACGAGCGCCACCGGCACGAGCCCGGGCAGGGCCTCGACGATCGGCCCCAGCCCAGGGTGCGCCCCGCCCTTCAGCAAGGCGACCAGCGCGACTCCGACGAGCAGCAGCGCGAACAAGCCGGCCGGGACGAAGAGCGATGCGCGCCAGAGGGCGGCTCGGGCCGCGCCGGATTCCAGCGCCTCGACGGCCGCTTGCCAGGACGCCGCCAACACCAGGGCTGCGAAAGGCAGCGCCGGCAGGATGTAGTAGCTGCGGCGCGACTCGCTGGCGCTGAAGACGGCCACGATGGTGACGAAGGCCAGCAGCGCGAAGCGAACCCCGGCCCGCTCGCGCGCTCGGCCGATCGCGGCCACCAGCCCGCCCGGCAGCCACAGCGTCCAGGGCAGCAGGTACAGCGGCAGGATGCCCAGGTAGTACCAGGGCGGATTCACGTGGTCGTAGGCGTCGAGGGCGCGCGTGAAATTCTCGCGCAGCATCAGCTCGAAGAGCCGCGCGTCGCCCCTATCCAGGTACGAGGCGCCGAACGGCGCCAGGTAGACGACGGCCGCCACGGCCGTCCACAGGGCGATGCGCGGGGCCTCGCGCAGCAGCTCCCAACGCCGCGCCAGCAGCACGTCGACGCCCACCACGGAGACGGGGATCAAGATGGCCGGCGTCCCCTTGGCGTGGCCGCCCGCCGCCAGCAGACAGAAGAACGCGGGCAGGCACCAGCGCCCGCGGCCCAGCAGCCACTCCACGTAGACCGCGATGGCGGCGGTGATGAAGAGCAGGTTGAGGGGATCCGCAGACGCCACCCGCGCCCAGGACAGGTACCCATACGACGTCGCCAGCACGGCGCCGGCCGCCAGCGACCAGCGCGCGCCCAGCAGGCGCGCCGCCAGCCAGCCCGTGACCAGCACGGCGCCGGTTGCCGCCAGAGCACTGGGAAGCCGGGCCGTGAACTCGCTCACGCCGCCCAGCGGTGCGGCGACCAGCGCGACGAGCCAGTAGGAGAGCAGCGGCTTGTCGCCGTAGAAGTAGTCGCCGTAGAGCCGCGGCTCGAGCCA
>JAFDET010000068.1 GCA_019310195.1 Deltaproteobacteria bacterium | reverse complement strand
CCCCCACGTGGAGGGCGGCCGCAACCCGATCAAGCGCTTCGAGGGCAGCATGCAGGAGCTGTCCGAGCCGCAGAAGCAGCGCTTCTACTACGACAACTTCGTGGACCTGATGGGCAGCGGGCTGCCGGCGTAGTAGGGCCCCCTCTTTTCCGTGGGCTCAGTCGGTGGAATGCCGGGGGCCCGGCCGTGTCCCCTCCGGCGATGTCCTCGCTCTTGGAGTTCAGGGGGTTGCACGTACGCGGGTGGGCGCGGGCTCGCAGCGGTAATCCCGCGAGGTCGCTCGAGCCGGGAGGCCTCTGCGGATTACGCCTGCGGGGACACGGCCAGGCCCCCGGCAACGTAACGCTGAGCCCCAGACCCCGCGATGCACGACCTCCAACGCAGCCCCGCCCGGGTGGGAGCGCCACCAGCGCCTATGGCCCGCAAGCCCGAGGCACCCATCTACGCGCGGGCTCCGGAGATGGACGAGGGCGCGCAGTGAGCCGAAGGCGAGCGGAGGGGGGCCGCGTCGAAGGGCAGGTCGATCACGAAGCTGGCGCCCGCGCCCGCCTCGGACTCGATGCGGATCGAGCCGCCGTGGCGCTCGACGATCCCGTGCGACAACGAGAGCCCGAGTCCGGTGCCCTTGCCCACCTCCTTGGTGGTGAAGAAGGGCTCGAAGAGCCGGTTCTGGATGTCCTGGGGAATGCCCGGCCCGTCGTCGGAGAACTCCAGGCGCACGCCCACCGGCGTGGTCGAGGTGCGGATGCGGATGGTGCCCTGGCCGTCCAGCGCGTCGCAGGCGTTCATCAGCAGGTTCATGAACACCTGGTTGAGCTGGCCCGCGTAGCAGCGCACGTGGGGCAGCTCGCCGTAGTCGCGCTCGACGGAGATGCCCTCCTTGAGGCGCGGCGCCATCAAGGACAGGGTGCGGTCGATGCCCTCGTGCAGGTCGATCTTCGACACCTCGGCCTGGTCCAGGCGCGAGAACGAGCGCAGGTCGGCGACGATCTGCTTGACCCGCTGCGTGCCCTCGCGGCTGCGGTTGAAGAGCTTCTCCAGGGCCTCGCGGCTGCGGGTCACCTGGGCGTCGCCCACGGGCAGGCGTCCCACGAGCTTGCCTACGTAGCCCTCGATGAGCTGCAGATTGGCGTGGACGAAGCCGATGGGGTTGTTCAGCTCGTGGGCCACGCCCGCTACCAGCTGACCCAGGGAGACCATCTTCTCGTTCTGCACCAGCTGGGCCTGGGTGCGGCGCAGCTCTTCGGTGCGCGCGTCCACCCGGGCCTCCAGGTTCTCGTTGAGCTGGGCGATTTCGTCGAAGGCCTTGGCATTCTCGATGGCGATGGAGCTCTGGTTCGCCAAGGTGCGCAGGAGCTGGCGGTCGTCGGGGCTGAGCCGCTCGCCGGTGGACTTGCCGCCCACGGCGATCACGCCCACCAGGTCGACGCCGAAGAGGATGGGAACCAGCAGCCGCACCTCCAGGGTGTCGAACACTTCCTGGCAGGAGTCGCGCACCTCCACGTCCGGCTCGTCGGCGAAGTCCGTGCGGGCCAGCTCGTCCCGGCGCATCCATAGTTGTTTGACGATCGGGTGGTCGGCGGCGATCGACACCGAGAGCGCCTCTTCGTCCCAGTCGCCGCGGTGGGACGCCGGGGTGAGGACGCGGCGATCCTCGTCCAGCAGCAGCACGACGGCCCGGTCCACGCCCATGGTGTCGGTCAGGGCCACCAGGATCCGGTCCACCACCTCCTTGATGGAGAGCATGGAGACCATGGCCTCGGAGATCTCGCGCACGGCCTCGCGGTAGCGCGCGCGGTCGCGGTCGAAGGTGCGGTCCACCAGCACCTGCAGCCGGTTGCGCAGCGGGTTGAAGAGCAGGATGGCGATGAACAGGAATGCCACGGAGAAGACCGGCGAGCGCGCGTCCACGTTCCAGCGCCAGACCAGCAGGTCGGCGAAGGCCACCAGCGAGGCGAACAGGCCCGTGATGCCCAGGGTCACCACGCCGTAGACCGCCGAGGAGCGGGCGGCCAGGCGCAGGTCGAAGAGATCCCGGCGCAGGATCCCGTAGCCCAGGGCCAGCGGGAATACTGCGAACCAGAGCAGGACCGGGTAGATCGGAAACGGCGTGCCCCAGATGATCTGCACCATCAGGGTTGCGATCACCGGCAGGAAGCTCACGCCGAAGCCGAACAGCACGATGTCGGCCCGTTGGGCGATGGCCTCGTCGCGCAGGCCGATGCGCTGGTGCACCAGCAGGCCCAGGGCCGTCAGCGACAGGCCCACGGCGAAGAAGAAGGCCAGCGCGCCCAGGAACCAGGGCGGGAAGCCCAGGCCCTCTTCCACGAAGGTGAAGCCCCCGATGGCGGCGGCTGCGATCCACGGCAGCCCGCGCAGGCGCCGGTGGCGCACCACCAGCGGCGGCTCGATGGGGAAGAGGGTGAAGAAGTGAAACGACGACGCGCCGATCATCGCCATGTTGAGCATGATCCGGGAGGTTGCCAGCGGCTGGAGGTCCGTCTCCACCGACACGTAGAACTGGGCGGACATGACGCAGCAGAAGATCAGCAGCGCCCACGACTCCGAGCGCTCTGGCTTGAGCCGCCACACCACCAGACCCACGCCCAGGTAGATGGCGCCCGCGATGAAGAGCGCCATGTAGAGGGGGACGTCCACCAGCTCTGGGGCGTCGTCGCCGGCGATGGGGTGAAGGCGCGCCTCGACCGTGCGCCCATCCGTCTTCTGGACGACCCAGTGGGAGAGTTCGCCGGGGAGGATCCCGGTAGTGCCCACCCGCTGCGGGGCTCCGCCGTTGACGGAGATCGCCCGGTCGCCGGGCTCGATACCGGCCGCCTTGGCCTCTTCGCTGACCCACTGGACGGTCGAGATCCCGGCCAGGGTCGAATAGGCCACCGGCGAGGCGATCTCGGGGCGGTCGAACTGGGACCGGACCGAGAAGCCCATGGAAATCACCGCCCAGGCCAGTGCCAGCCAGGCGGTGATCTGTCGGAAGCGCCAGGTTGCGCCCGGGTTCACTCGGTCTCCTCGTCCCGGGGGGCATGGTACCTGAAGGTCGCCGGGGCTGGCAGCGGAAGGCCGCGACCGCGAGAATCCGCGGCCTGGAGGAACCCCGATGATCGAGTGGAACGAGCAGCACCAGATGATCCGTGAGGCCATGCAGCGCTTCGTGGCCGAAGAGATCGTGCCGAATCTCGAGGCCCTCGAGCACGGCGACATGCCCCCCTACGACATCCTGCGGAAGCTCTACTCCAGCTTCGGGATGGACGAGATGGCGCGCAGCCGCTTCGAGAAGACGCTGGAGAAGGCGCGCAAGCTGGAGGCGGGCGAGATCACCAAGGAGGAGGCCCGCAAGCGCGAGGGGGGCGGGGGCGGCGACGGCGCCGGGCTCCAGCTGATCCCGATCATCGAGCTCTGCAAGTACTGCCCCGGCATGGTTACGGCCATGGGCGTGTCGGTGGGCCTGACCTCGGCCGCCATCAACGGCAAGGGCACCGTGGAGCAGCGCGAGCGCTGGGCGCTGGACCTGCTCACCCTGGACAAGATCGGCGCCTGGGCGATCACCGAGCCGGGCTCCGGCTCCGACGCCTTCGGCGGGATGAAGGCCACCGCCCGCCGCGACGGCGACGAGTTCGTTCTCAACGGCAGCAAGACCTTCATCACCAACGGTCCCTACGCCGACACCATCGTCTTCATCTGCAAGCTCGAGGAGGACGGCGTCGATCCGCGGGACCGCAAGATCCTGCACTTCGTGCTGGACAAGGGCATGCCCGGCCTGGAGCAGAGCAAGCCGCTGCGCAAGATGGGCCTGCACTCGTCGCCCACAGGCGAGGTGTTCGTCAACGACGTGCGGGCGGGCATGGACCGGCTGCTGGGTGGGGAGAAGGCGCTGGCCAAGACCGGCAAGTCCGGGCGCGCGGGCGCCAAGGACACCTTCCAGATGGAGCGCTCGGGCGTTGCGGCCATGGCGCTGGGCATCGTGGAGCGCTGCCTGGAGCTGTCGGTCGACTACTCCAAGGAGCGGGTGCAGTGGGACAAGCCCATCGGCGAGTACCAGCTGATCCAGGACAAGCTGGCCCGCATGGAGGTGGCGCGCATGAACCTCCAGAACCTGGTGTTCCGCACCATCGAGCTGTCGGCCCAGGGCAAGACCATGACCTTCGCCGAGGCCTCGGCCATGAAGCTCTACTCGGCGCGCGCCGCGGTGGAGGTGGCCATGGAGGCGGTGCAGGTCTTCGGCGGCAACGGCTACATGGCCGAGTACCACGTGGAGCAGCTCGCCCGCGACGCCAAGGTGCTCCAGATCTACGCCGGCACCGACGAGATCCAGATCCGCGCCATCGCCCGCGAACTCCTAACCCGCAGCTAGAAACTAACGGGACAGTCCCATTAGTTTCCGCTCAGCTGCCTGTGGTGTGCGACCTGCCTCGCGCGGAAACTAATGGGACTGTCCCGTTAGTTTCTCGGCGGCCTCCGCCAGGGCTTGCTTTGCCTTGTCGACGAAGTCGGCGAAGGAGAGGAAGCCGTGGATCATGCCGTCGTAGCGGGTGCGGGTGACCGGCACGCCCGCGGCCTCGAGGCGCGCGGCGTAGGCCTCGCCTTCGTCGCGCAGCGGGTCGTACTCGGCGGTGATGACGTGGGTCGGCGGCAGGCCGCTCAGGTCCTCGGTGGCCAGGACGTTGACGTAGGGATCGCTTCGACGGGCGGCATCGGGGACGTACTGGTCCCAGAACCACATCATCACGTCCCGGGTCAGCATGTAGCCGTCGGCGTTCTCGGTGTACGAGGGGCGGTCGAAGTCGCAGTCGACGATCGGGTAGATCAGGAGCTGGAAGCCCAGCGCGGGGCCGCCGCGGTCCCGGGCCATCAAGGAGACGGCCGCAGCCAGGTTGCCCCCGGCGCTGTCGCCGGCCACGGCCGGGGCGCCGACGCCGGCGCCCACGATGCCCCGGTTCCCGTCCACCCAGCGCAGCGCGGCGAAGCAGTCCTCGGCAGCGGCCGGGAAGGGGGCTTCGGGCGCCAGGCGGTAGTCCACCGAGACGACGCTGCGCTCCGTCGCGTTGGCCAGCTTGCGGACCTTGCCGTCGTGGGTGTCCAGGTTGCCGATGACCCAGCCCCCGCCGTGGAAGAAGACCAGCGGCGGCCGCTCGGCGCTGCGCTCGGGGGCGTAGATCCGCAGCGGAATCTCGCCGGCGGGGCCTGGGATGCTGCGCTCCTCCACCCGGGCCACGGGCTCCTTCGGGAAGATCGGGATCGTCGTCTGTTCTGCGTACAGCGTGCGCAGCTCTTGCGGCGTACTCGTGCGCACGTCGAACAGGTTGTCGGGCAGGTTGTCGAGGACCAGCTTCACTTGGGGGTCGAGCGGCACAGCGCCTCCTGGCTGACAGCGGGATCGAGAAGTATATGTGGAATTCTCAAGCCGAGCCTGCGGGGTGCCGATCCCAGCAGCGGGAGCGAGCATGGCGGTGGGTTCGGTCAAGGGGTCCGTGTTGGAGTCGGTGGTGGCCGACGTGGTGCGCTTGCTCGAAGAGGGCCGCCTCTCGCGGGCGGAGCTGAACCGCCGGCTGCCGCGCGACGACGTGGCCTTCCTGGACAGCACCATCATGCCGTCGCTCTGGTATCCCCTGGATGCGTACGCGCGGCTCGTGGACGTGCTGGTCCGCGAGGACGGCGGCGACGCCGTCGACTACCTGGTGCGACGCGGCCGCCGTACGGCGGAGCGCCTCTACAAGGCCGGTCTCTATCGGCAGCTGGACGCCACCCTCGAGCGCTGGGGCGAGACCTTCGGCGCGCTGATGGAGACGCTGGGCGTCGCCATGTTCCACGGCACCCACTGGACCGTCACGCACGTGGGCAAGGGCGCCAACGACGGCAGCTTCCACATCGAGGTCCTGGTTCCCGAGAACTTCCCCGAGTGCGCCCGCTGGAGCTCCCAGGGCTTCATCGAGTACCTGGGCGGGCGCGCGCAGGGCGGCGAAGCGGCGGTGCGCTGCACCAGCAGTCGCCCCGAACCCACCGTTGTGGTCTTCGACACCATCCCGATCTGAGTTCTGGCACCCGCCGGGCGCCGCGAGTAGACTGGGCCGATTGGCGACGCGAACCGGGGGGGCGCGCGCGTGCCCCGATCGACACCTAGCGACGACGCCAGCGCACGGCCGCTCTTGGAGCGCGCTGCGGCGGGAGACCGTGAGGCCGCCGCCGCCTGTGTGGAGCGCCTGGGGCCCCGGATCCAGCTCCTGGTGGAGCGTTTCGGCTACCGCGACGACGAGGCCGAGCGCGCCGTGCGGGCCATCTTCCGGCGGCTCTGGTCCCAGGCCGCGCGCCCCGGCTCCGGCGCCGCCGACGAGGCGACGTTCACCGTGCAGGTGGCACGCCGCTGGCTGCTGGATCGCCGGGCCCGGGCACGGGTGGAGGGCGCACCGGCGGTCGAGGCGGCCGAGGCTGCGGAGCGGCCGAGCCAGAGCCAGGCGGATCTCTTCGGCCCCGCCGTCGCTACCGCGCAGGCCCTGGCCGGGCTGGCCGCCGACGAGCGCGGTCATCTCGAGATGGCCGTCCTGGGCGCGCCCTACACGCGGATCGCACAGGCGCGCGGGACCTCCGTCAACGCCGTCCGCGAGGTCGTGCGCCGCGGGCTGGTCCGGGTGGGCGAGCAGCTTCACGCCGGCGGGCCGCGGGAGGGCGGGCGATGAGCGCTCAGCCCGCACCCGAGCTTCAGCGGCTTCTGGCCCTGCTGGCCGATCGCGCTGTCGAGGGCCTGCCGCCGGCGCGAGCCGCAGAGCTGGCCGGCCTGGCGGATCAGTTTCCCAGCGTGGACGGCGACGCCTTGGACCGCACGGCCGCGCGTATCGACCTGGCACTGGCTCCCCAGAGCGGGCGCTCGCTGACGCCGGCCCTGCGCCGGGCGATCCTGGCCGACCTGGATCGGCAGGGCGGGGTCGAGGCGCCGCGCCGCCCCAAGGCCGAGTCGCATCGACGCGATCCGGCCGCGCCGCGCCATGGCAGCGCCTCCCCGGCTCCGGCCCACGCTCCGGCCTTTGGGGCTGCCGCCTCGGCGCCGGCCCAGCCGCTGGCCGGCGACCCCTTCCAGAGCCCGCGTGCGGAGGCGGAGCCCGAGCGGCCGCGCTCTTTGCGCAGCCTGCGCAGCCCCGCCGGCTCCGGCGCGCTGGCCGCGGCGGGCTGGATCCTGGCCGGCGTGCTGGTGGCGCTGTGGCTGGCCGCGCGGATCGCCGGCCTGGGCGACCCGGATGCGGCGCTGGAGCGGGCGTCCGATGCCATGCCCATGGCGCTGGTGGCCGGCTCCGGCGGCGATGCCGCGAGCATCGCCGGTCGGGTGGTGTGGAGCCCGTCGCTCCAGGCGGGACTGCTGCGCGTCGAGGGGCTGGCGCCCAACGACGCCGCGGAGCGTCGCTACCAGGCCTGGCTGGTGGACGGCAGCGAGAAGGGCAGGGTGGTTCCGGCCGGCCTGTTCGACGTCTCGCCCGAGGGCGGCGTGACCGAGGCGCGGCTGCGCCCGGCCCTGCCGGTGGGCGAGGCGGCTCGGGTCGTGGTCACGTTGGAGGGAGCGCGCGGCGCCTTCGCGCCGACCCGCGGCCTGCGCAAGCCCCTGGCCGTGGCGGAGCCTGCGCCCGAGCCCGTGCCCGAGACCGAGTGAGCCGGTCGGACGCGGACGCCCTGATCCAGCGCCTGGGCCTGGCGCCCCATCCCGAGGGCGGCCACTTCCGCGAGACCTGGCGCCATGCGCCTGCCGACGGAAGCCGGGGCGCGGGCACGGCCATCTACTTCCTGCTGCGGCGCGGCGAGGCGTCGCGCTGGCACCGCGTCGATGCCGCCGAGATCTGGCATCACTACCTGGGCGCACCCCTGGAGCTGGGCGTCACCGGGGAGGACGGCTCGGAGCAGGTGTGGATCCTGGGCGGCGACTTCGCGGCCGGCCAGCAGCCCCAGCGCATCGTTCCCGCCGGTGCCTGGCAGCGCGCCCGCAGTCTGGGCGAGTTCACCCTGGTGGGCTGCACGGTGTCGCCGGCCTTCGAGTTCGCCGGCTTCGAGATGGCGCCGGACGGGTTCTCGCCCGCCGGGGGCGCGTGACGCCAGGCGGCGTCGCGCTCCGGAGCGCGACGCTCAGTCGCCGGCGCAGACCCGATTGCGCCCCGCGTCCTTGGCCTCGTAGAGCCGTGCGTCGGCCGCCGCCACCAGGTCCGAGGCCACCGGCCGGCCGCCCAGGCCCGCGACGCCCACGCTTACCGTGAGGCCCTCGTCCGCGTCGCTGCCGTCGAAGCCCAGGCTCTCCACCGCGGCGCGGATCTTCTCGGCGAAGGCCACCGCGCCGAGATGATCGGTTTCGGGCAGCAGGACCGCGAACTCCTCGCCGCCGTAGCGCGCGGCCAGGTCGTGGGCGCGCGAGCGCTCTGCGATGGCGCGCGCCACCTGCGCCAGGGCCGCATCCCCGCTGAGGTGGCCGTTCCGGTCGTTGAAGCGCTTGAAGTAATCGATGTCGATCAGCACCAGCGTGAGCGGCCGCCCGTAGCGGGCCGCGCGCTTCACCTCCGTCTCGAGCACCGACCAGAAGTGGCCGTGGTTCGCCAGCCCGGTGAGCGCGTCGCGCTGCGCCTTCTCCAGCAGCGCCTCGTAGCGGTCCGCGTTGCGCAGGGCCATGGCCGCGTGGGTGGCGATGGCGCCCAGCAGCCGGAGGTCGGCTTCGTCGAAGGGCGTGCGCGCCGACTTGTTGTTGACGTTGATCACGCCGCGCACGCGGCCCTGGTCGATGAGCGGAGCCGAAATGCAGGAGTGCGTGTAGTAGCGCTCGTGGTTGCGGCGCACGAAGCGCGGGTCGAGCTCCACGTCGGCCACCAGCAGGGCCTCGCCGGTGGCGGCCACGTGGCCCGCGATGCCGGTGCCCATCTTCATGCGCGTACCGCGCACCACCTCGTCGGGCAGCCCCACCGCATGCAGGATCCGCAGGTCGCCCTCGGGCTCGACCTGGAGCACCGAGGCGATCTCCGAGTCCAGGTGCCGCAGGGTGCGCGCCACGAGCCGCTCGATGACCTCGTGGGTGGAGAGCGTGGAGGCCAGGTCCCGGACGGTGTCGAAGAGAATCTCCAGCTCGGCATTGCGACGCTGGAGCTCCACCATCCCTTCGGGTGTCTGACGGGTGTCCATGGCCCGCTCCTCTGCGATCGGGAGATCGGCACAGCGGAGTGTCGCCTTGAGCCCGGCGGCGGCGCCTGCTCTACCCTGCGACGCGGTGTCTCCCAGCCCCCCGAAGCCCGATCCCGCCTACGCCCAGGCGCTGGCCCGCGCCGCTGCGGCCACGGTCGGCGGCCTGGAGGCCATGGAGGCCGTGGCGCGCCGCCTGCACCCGGCGGAGCTAGCCGCCCTGGGCGAGCGGCTCGAGCCCCTGTCGGAGCGGCTGGACTCGGCTCTGGAGGATCTGCGCGACGCGCCGGCGCCCGAGGGCCTGGAGCCCTTCCACGCCCAGTTCCTGCTGGGCGTGGAGAATGCGGCGGCCGCCGTGCGCGGCTTCGCCGCGGCCGGCGCCCCCGCCGGGGCCGTGGGGCGCGTGCTCGGGGCCCTGCGCCTGCACTGCCGCGCCCAGGAGGCGCTCTATCCCCTGCGCCGCGCCTTCCCCAGCCTGGGCTGCCACTTCGCCGAGCCCGCCTGGCACGAGCGCCTGGCGGACCTGGATCCGGACCCGCCCGAGGGCGTCGGCGTGGGAATCCACGCAGCCGGGGCCGACGGCGACCCCGACGCGCGCGGCGGCTTCCACCTGTACGTCCCCGAGCGCTACGCCGCCGCCGACGCCGAGGCAGGCTGGCCGCTGGTGGTGGCGCTGCACGGCGGCTTCGGGCACGGCCGCGACTTCCTGTGGACCTGGCTGCGCGAGGCGCGCAGTCGCGGCTTCCTGCTCATGGCGCCCACCTCGCGGGGCACCACCTGGGCACTCAACCCGCCCGACGTGGATGCGCCGGCCCTGCGTTCGATGATCGACTACGTGGGCGAGCGCTGGCGCCTGGACCGCAGCCGCATCCTGCTCACCGGGCTCTCCGACGGCGGCACCTACGCTTTGCTGGCCGGGCTGGAGGAAGGCGCGCCCTACACCGCACTGGCGGTGGTGTCCGGCGTGCTGCACCCGCGCAACTTTGCCGAGGGCAATCTGGAACGTGCGCGGGGCCGGCGCATCTACCTGGCCCACGGTGCGCTGGATTGGATGTTTCCGGTGGGGCTGGCCCAGGGCGCCTGCGACACGCTTCGGGAGGCCGGAGCCGACGTCACCTACCGCGAGATCGCGGACCTCTCCCACACCTACCCGCGTGAGGAGAACGATCGCATCCTGCGCTGGTTCGACCCCAGTCTGGCGCCGAAAGCGGACGCGTAGGCTTCTAGCCCACGCTCTTGTGGCGCGCGTGGGCGGGCTGTACGGGGGCCGGCCGGTTCAGGCCCAGCGACAGCGCGATGCCGACGATGGCGCTGATGATGACGATCGCCACCACCGTGCTCACCACCAGGAAGTTGCGCAGCCGGCGGATGGGCGCCAGGACCTCGGCTTCGCCCACCTCGGCCGCGATGGCCCAGGTGTGGCCCATGAACTCCAGCGGGCCGTAGGCGGTCAGCACCGGGATCCCGCGGTAGCTCGGGCCCATCTCGATCCCGGTGTTGCCCTTCAGGGCGGCGCGGATGCCCGGCGTGTCCACGCGGGTCTTCAGGAGGGTCGAGGTCGCGCTCAGGTGCGAGTCGCTGCGCATCAGCAGGTCTGGGCCCACCGCGTAGGTCTCGCCGTCGTCACCCAGCCCGGCCTCGGCCTGCATGATCTGGTCGATGGGCTCGATGGCGATCTGGAAAGCCAGCACGCCCAGCAGGGTTCCGTCCTCGGCCAGCACCGGGCTGGCGGCGAAGGCCGCCGGTGCGCCCTGGCTGGGCGCGTAGGGCGCGAAGTCGGCGAAGACCACGGAGCCGGGCTTCGCTGCGTCCCGGGCGCCTCGGAAGGCCTGGCCGAGCCCCGACTCGCGGTAGGTCCCGCCCTCCAGGTTGGTTCCGAAGTCGTCCTCCTTGTACGCCGTGTAGATCACGTCGCCGCCGGGTGTCACCAGGAAGACGTCGTAGTAGCCGTGCTGCTCCAGGAAGCGCCGCATCCAGTCGTGGTGGGCGCCGTGCAGCGCGCTGTAGTCCGAGCCGTCCCGTGCCGCGACCAGCTGATGCCGCTCGCCCACCGGGTTCGGGTTCTCGGTGAGGTACGCGCGCCGCAGCTTCTGGCTGGCCCCGCGCCCCAGGTGGTTCCAGGCCACCGTCAGGTCGGCCAGGATCTCTCGAATCGCGCGATCGCCGGCCCAGTACTGGGTGTCGCGCGCCACCTCTTCCATGTGCTCGCCCAGGGCGTCGCGGCGCAGCTGCATCACCGACAGGTAGCGGCTGCTGGCGCTCTCCAGGAGCTGATCGCCCGCCCGCTCGTACGCCGTCACGCCGATGGCGGCCACCGCGACCATGGCGAGGCCGACGGCTGCGGCCACCGGCGTGATGTTGTTCTTCTGGTTGGGCAAGGCGGGATTCCTTCCGTGGGGCCCAATTCCACCGCACTTCCCGCCCCGCGTCGAGAGCTGTGCCGGGCGTGGGTCGGCGCCCTCGGCTAGCCTCGCAGCCCCTCGAGGGAAGGGACACGGGAGTCGACCGATGGAACCGTTTGCGCCTGGAATCCTGCATCCGACCGACTTCTCGGAGGCCAGCCGCGTGGCCTTCGCGCACGCGCTGGCCATCGCGTTGGCCCAGAAGGCCAAGCTGACCCTGATCAACGCGTCCGAGGACATGCCCACCGTGGAGGACTGGCAGCGCTTCCCGTCGGTCCGCGGCACCCTGGAGGACTGGGGGCTGCTCGAGGCCGGCAGCTCGCGCGCGGATGTCTTCGGAAAGCTGGCGGTCAAGGTCAAGAAGGTCACCGTGGACGACTCGCCGGTGGACGCGGTGACCGACTACCTGCGCGAGCACCCCAATGACTTGATGGTGCTGGCGACCGAGCAGCGCGGCGGCCTGCTCCGCGACTCCGTGGCGGGCAAGGTGGCGCACCGCTCCGGCATCGACGCGCTCTTCGTGCCCGAAGGCTCCCGGGGCTTCGTCGCGCCGGAGGACGGCAGCCTCTCCCTGAAGCGCATCCTGGTTCCAGTGGATTTTTCACCCGATCCGGCTCCGACCCTGGAGGCCGCCGCGTGGGCCGCCCACTGGCTGGGCGTCGCGCCCGTCCGCGTGCAGCTGCTTCACGTGGGGGACGCCATGCCCGAGGTGGACGTCTCGGCCCTCGGCGACGTCGAGGTGGAGAAGGTGCTGCGCCAGGGCGATGCGGTGGACGAGATCCTGGCGGCTGCCCGCGAGTTCGATGCGGACATGGTGATGATGTCCACCGACGGCCGCGACGGCTTCCTGGACATCTTCCGCGGCAGCCACGCCGAGCGCGTGGTGCGCGGCGCCCCCTGCCCGGTGGCCGCGATCGCGGTCGCCTAGATCGGGTCTCTGCGTCCAGCGGCGCCTGGCCGGGCGCCCGGCCCCGGTCGGACGAGCCGCCGGGCTAGGCCTTACGGCGGCGGCGCGTGGTCTTGCGTCGGGTGCTGCGCGTGGGCAGCATCCCGCGCACCCGGGCCACCTGCTCCGGCGTGCCCTGGGCCACCACGCGCCCGCCCTCGGGCCCGCCTTCGGGGCCCAGATCCAGGATCCAGTCGGCGCACTTGATCACGTCCAGGTTGTGCTCGATGACGATGACGCTGTTGCCGGCGTCCACCAGGCGCGCGAGCACCGCGAGCAGCTTGCGCACGTCGTCGAAGTGCAGCCCCGTGGTGGGCTCGTCCAGGATGTAGAGGGTGCGGCCGGTGGCGCGCCGGGAGAGCTCGCGCGCCAGCTTGATGCGCTGCGCCTCGCCGCCGGAGAGCGTCGGCGACGGCTGGCCCAGGTGCAGGTAGCCGAGCCCCACCTCGGCCAGCAGGCCCAGCGGCCCGGCAACGCGCGGGTGGCTGGCAAACAAGGCTTGCGCCTCGTGCACCGTCAGGTCCAGCACGTCGGCGATGGAGTGGCCCTTGTAGGCCACGCGCAGGGTCGCCTCGTTGAAGCGCCGCCCCTCGCACTCTTCGCAGCGCACGTACACGTCCGGCAGAAAGTGCATCTCGATCTTGCGCACGCCGTCGCCCTGGCAGGCTTCGCAGCGGCCGCCCTTCACGTTGAAGGAGAAGCGGCCGGGCTTGTAGCCGTGCAGCCGCGACTCGGGCAGCAGGGCGAAGAAGCGCCGGATCTCGTCGAACACCTTGATGTAGGTGGCCGGGTTGCTGCGCGGCGTGCGGCCGATGGGGCGCTGGTCGATGCTCACCACCTTGTCGAGCTGGCCGGTGCCGGTCAGGCCGCGGTGTGCGCCCGGGCGGCGGCTCGAGGCGTGGTAGAGGCGCGCCAGGGCCGGATACAGCACGTCGTTGACCAGGGTGGACTTCCCGGCCCCCGAGACGCCCGTCACCGCCGTCATCACGCCCAGCGGGATCTCCACGTCCAGGTCGGTCAGGTTGTTGGCAGCGGCGCCCAGGACCTTGAGGCTGCCGACCGGGGTCCGTCGCGCGAGGGGAACGGCGATGCGCTCGCGTCCGGCCAGGAACGCGCCGGTCAGTGAACGCCGCGAGCGCTCCAGGCTGCGCGGCGTTCCCGCGTGCACGATGCGGCCGCCGGCGACGCCGGCCCCGGGGCCGAAGTCGATCACGTGGTCGGCCGCGCGGATCGTCTCCTCGTCGTGTTCGACCACCACCACCGTGTTGCCGATGTCGCGCATGCGCTCCAGGGTGGCCAGCAAGCGCCGGTTGTCCCTCTGGTGGAGGCCGATGGAGGGCTCGTCCAGCACGTAGATCACGCCCGTCAGATCCGAGCCCACCTGGCTGGCCAGCCGGATGCGCTGGGACTCGCCGCCCGAGAGCGAGGGCCCCGGCCGGTCCAGCGAGAGGTAGGAGAGGCCCACCCCCGCCAGGAAGTCCAACCGCCCGCGGATCTCTTTCAACAGCTCGGTGGCGATCTCCTGGCTGGCGCCCTTCAGGCCCAGCTCGCGGAAGAAACGCCGGGCTTCCTCGATGGTGAAGCCGGACAGCTCCACCAGCGTGGTGTCGCCCACGCGCACCGCCGCGCTCTCCGGCCGCAGGCGCATGCCGTTGCAGGTGGAGCAGATGGCATTGCCGATGAACTGGCCGTACCAGCGCTTGGCGCGCTCGCTGCGCGTGGACAGGAAGCGCCGCATGAGCCGCGGCACCACGCCCTCCCACTGCAGGTCGAAGCTGCCCTTGCCGGTCTTGCCGGTCCAGCGCACGTGGAAGCGCTGCTCGCCGGCGCCGAAGAGCAGCAGGTCGCGCTTGCGCTTGGGGATCTTCCGGAACGGCACGCCCGGGTCGATCTCCAGATGCTTGACGATCTGTCCGCGGAAGCCGTGGGCCCAGCCGGTCTTGGTGGAGACCTTCGTTCCCCACGGCTTCACCGCGCCCTCGTCCAGGGACAGGCCCTTGTCGGGCACCACCAGCTCCGGGTCGATCTCGACGCGGGTGCCCAGTCCGTTGCAGTCGGCGCACATGCCCTGGGGGCTGTTGAACGAGAAGCTCTGGGGCGTGAGCTCCGGAAACGAGATGCCGCAGTCGGCGCACGCCATCTTCTCGGAGTGGACGCGCTCGCGGCCGTTCTCGGCCAGGGAGATCAGCATGCCGCCGCCCACGCGCAGGGCGGTTTCCACCGACTCGTTGAGTCGCGGTGCCACGCCGCGCCGCACCGCGATGCGGTCCACCACGGCCTCGACGGTGTGCTTGCGGCGCTTGTCGAGCGCCTCCACCTCCTCGGACAGGCGGATGTCGCCGTCGATGCGCAGGCGCACGAAGCCCTCGCGGCGCGCCTCCGCCAGCAGCTCGCGGTGCTCGCCCTTGCGGTTCACCAGCAGCGGAGCCAGCAGCGTCAGGCGTTTGCCGTCGTGGGACGTCATCAGCTCGCGGGCGATCTGTTCCGCAGTCTGACCGTGAACCGGTTGCCCGCACTGGTGGCAGTGCTGGATGCCGATCCGCGCGTAGAGCACGCGCAGGTAGTCGGCGATCTCGGTGATGGTTCCGACGGTGGAGCGCGGGTTCGTGCCCGTCGTCTTCTGCTCGATGGAGATGGTGGGCGAGAGGCCGCGCACGGTGTCGTACTTGGGCTTCTCCATCTGCCCCAGGAACTGGCGTGCGTACGCGGACAGCGACTCCACGTAGCGCCGTTGCCCCTCGGCGTAGAGCGTGTCGAAGGCCAGCGAGGACTTTCCGGAGCCGGAAACGCCGGTCAGCACGACGAGCTTCTTCTTCGGAATCCGGACCTCGACCGAGCGCAGGTTGTGCTCGCGAGCGCCCTTGATGTGGATGTGATCGAGCTCCATGGGGGACGCCGAGCATAGCCCAGCCAGCCACCCGGAAGGCGAAACCTACGGGACAGTCCCTTTAGTTTCCCCGCTTCGGGGGAAACTAAAGGGACTGTCCCGTAGGTTTCTAGCGGTGGGAGAGGAGTTCCTGGAGACGGGCGGCGGCGGCTGCGGCCGACGGGGGGCGGGCGTCGCGATCCTGCTGCATCAGGTCGAGGATCAGCTGTGCCAGTACTTCGGGAAGGTCGGCCTGGCGCTCGCGCGGATCCGGGCGCGGGTCGTGGCGGTGCCGGAGGGCCACGTCGCCCTCCTCGAAGGGCAGGGTCCCCGTCGCCAGCTCGAACAGCGTTACGCCCAGGGCGTAGAGGTCGGCGCGCTGATCCACCGACTCACCGGCGGACTGCTCGGGAGCCATGTAGTAGGGCGTGCCCGCCACCAGGGTCACCGCCCGGCGCACCTCCTCGAGCATCTTCGCCAAGCCGAAGTCCATGATCTTCAGGATCTTGTCCTGGGTGAAGAAGAGGTTGCCGGTCTTGATGTCGCGGTGGACGATGCGCTGGCTGTGGGCGTACTCCAGGCCCGCGCAGGCCTGGATCCCCAGCCGGGCCACGTCGCGCGGCTTGATGTGCCCGGCTCGGCGCAGGATGGAGTAGAGGTTCTGTCCCTCGAGCAGCTCCATGGTGATGAAGAAGGTCCCGTTCTCCTCGTCGGCGTCGAAGAGGGTGACGATGTTGGGATGGTTGAGGGCTGCGGCCGCCCGGGCCTCGCGCAGGAAGAGGTCCACCGCCTTGGGGTGGTCGCGAAGGTTCTCGGGCAGCTTCTTCAGCGCCACGATGCGGCCCAGCCGCTGGTCGCGCGCCTTGAACACCACCCCCATGCCGCCGCGGCCGATCTCCTCCAGCAGCTCGTAGCGCTGGAAGCCCGGGGCCTGGAAGGCCCGGCCCACCGTGGGGGTGTGGTGGACGGTGGCGCTGTGGTCCTGGCTGACCTTCTTGCGCAGGCTCTCGATCCGGGTGAGCACGTTGGGGATGCTGGCATCCTGCTCGCGCACGGACTCGAACAGCGCCAGGGCCCGCTCGTGCTCCCCGGAGCGCTCCAGCAGGTTCGCCAGGCGCACCTGGGTGTCGACGCCGGTGGCCTCGGGTCCCGCCGTGCGCACCAGCTCCTCGAGCTTGCGCGCCGCCAGCTCGGCGTCGCCCAGCTCCTCGTAGCAGCGCGTCTGGAGGCCGCAGGCCTCCGGGTAGTGTGCGTCGCCGGGGGGCACGTGTTGGAGGTTGCGGATCGCGCGGGTCCAGTCGTTGCGCTCGATGCACAGCTCGCCCGCCTCGAAGTACGAGCCCAGATGCTCCAGGGCGCCGATCAGGTGCGGCATCTCGCCCGCTTCGCGGTAGCAGGCAGCGGCCTGGGACCACTCGTGAGCCCGCTCGAACGCGCCGCCCGCCGCGGCCAGCTCGCCGGCGGCCCGGTACATCTCCGCCGCGCGCACCAGCTTGCCGGCCCGGTCGAAGAGCATGGCGCTGCGGTCGAACTCCGAGAGCGAGGCCCAGAGCTCGGCGGCGTGCACCAGCTGGTCGGCCTTCTCGTAGTGCTCGGCGGCCGCCTGGGTGCGGCCTTGCTCCTCGTCCAGACGGCCCAGCAGCACGTGGGCCACCTTGGCCTGGCCTTCCCGCTCCAGGGCCCGGGCCGCGCCCGCGTAGTCGCCCTGCAGGTAGGGCTCCACCGCCGGCGGGCAGCCCTTGAAGAGCAGCTCGTCGCTGCCGCCCAGGTCCAGCACCGCCCAGGTCGTCCGGTAGGACGTGACGTCGATGGCCCTCTCGGCGACCCGATCGCCGCTGCCGACCACCAACGTGTGTGCGCCGCGGCCGAGCTTGAGCCTCACGGTGCCGCCCAGGGCCCGGCGCACGGAGCCGGGCAGGCCGTGCACCGCGACCTGCGCTTCGCGCACCGGCCGCTTGTCCCACAGCACCTTGACGTCCACGGGGCAGTGCTCCGGGCGCAGCTCGAAGGTCAGCCGCACGGTCTTGCCCCGTTGCGCACGCACGCGCTCCACGGCGAACCGCGACTCCAGCACCTCGGAGCTCTCCGGATCCTGGAGCAGGCCCTCCACGTGCACCCACCAGCTTCGCGCCTGCAGGCGGTGGAAGCGGGTCTCGCGGGTGACCATGGGGTGGTCCGTACGGGTCGCGGCGCGGTTCTCGCCGGGATCCGCGCGCCGCTTGCGCGAGGGACCGCGCTTGCGGGCGCGGCGTCGGGACACCCGCACGCGGAATGCACCCTCCAGCTCGTCGGGATAGCTCAGGCTCACGGTCAGGTCGCCGCGTCCGCGGATCAGCGGGAACACGACGAAGACCAGCAGCGGCAGCCCGACCACGCCGCCCAGCACCGCCAGCAGCACGGTCAGTGATTCCTGTCGCGTCTCCTCGGCACTGAGTCGCTCGTGGAAGCGCCGCAGGGGCGCGGCCGCGCGCATCAGCCGCTCCGCCGGCGCCGACTCCGAGAGCTGGCGCAGGCGTCGCCGCGCCGCGGGGTTCGGCTGGACGGGGGGCTCGGCTCCAGGCCGGGTCCGTCCGGGCTGCGGCTCGGGCGCCTCGGGACCCAGCGGTGCCCGGAAACGCGGGGTCGCCGGGTTCTGGGACGGGGCGCCCACGGCCTCGCGCTCGGCCGCGGCGCGGGCCGGCGGGGCGGCGCTCACCAGCAGGCAAGCCAGCACGGCCGCAGCCGCGGCGAGGCCCCGCCTGCGGGGACCTCGGGGAAAACCCCTCCATGCCGCCGAAAATCCCAACATCTCCGAGGGGTCATCGGTCTGCCTGCGGGCTGGGTTGAGCCCCCCCCGGAGGGCAGGGTTTCGCGTATGCTCCCGGCCATGAAGTGGTTGCGCTGGGGGATAATCGCGCTGCTGGCGCTGGTGGTGGTGTCCGTGGGCGTCGGCATCTGGCAGATCAACGAGATCGCCACGCAAGTCGTCGAAGAGCAGGGCACCAAGGCCCTGGGCGTCGAGACCACCATCGACTTCATCTCGCTGGGCTTCCTGCCGCCGAGCCTGCGCATCGGCGGGTTCGAGATCGAGAACCCCGAGGGCTTCGCCGAGCGGAATTTCCTGACCGTGAGGCGCGGCTCCCTGAAGACGGACATGGGCTCGCTCTTCCAGGAGACGATCGTCGCGCCGTACCTGCACCTCGACGGCATCGAGCTGGCCATCGAGCGCGGCGTCCGCAGCACAAACTACGGCGTGATCCTGGGCAATCTCAAGAAGAGCGACTCGGGCAAGGAGTCCGCTCCGTCCGAGGCCAGCGGAGGGCCGGGCAAGCGTTTCCGCATCGACGAGATCGTCATCCGCAACGCCCGCGCGACCTTGGCGATCGGAGTGGCGGGGCACGCGCAGACGGCGGAGGTGCGGGTTCCCGAGATTCGGCTGGAGGGCGTGGGCAGCGATGGCGGCGCCGGGGCCGGCGAGGTCCTCAACGCGATCGTCGTGGCCCTGCTGGAGTCCCTGGCGCGCCAGGGAAGCCTGCCGGCGGATCTGGCCGGCGACATGCTGGGCGAGCTGAAGGGTCTGCATCGTGTTGGCTACGAGGTCAGCGGAGACATCGTCCAAAGCGGGGACGACCTGCTGGGCAGCGGCGTCGACAAGGCCGGCGACGCCGCGGGGGCCGCCGGTGACGCGGCGGGCGACGCCGCCGG
>JAFDET010000067.1 GCA_019310195.1 Deltaproteobacteria bacterium | reverse complement strand
CAGCTCTGGACGAACCGGCCGATTCCCGAGCTGGCCCGCTACCGCACGCCCATCGACGGTCTCTATCACGCCCACCAGACGTCGGGCCATCCCGGCGGGCTGTGCCTGATGGCCATTCCGTACAACCTGATGCACATCCTGATCGAGGACGGCGTCGCCGAGCCGGGCGACTGGTGGTACGCGTCGCCCTACTACATCCCGCAGGAAGGCAAGATCTCCGCGAGCCGCTCCTGACGGATCGGACCCGAAAGGCAGAAAAGTGCCCGATTTCAAGTACGAGTCGGCGTTCGAGTACGACGCCAACAATCCCTTCGGCCACATGATGGAGGAGTTCCCCGACGAGAGCGAGTTCGACGTCGTCATCATCGGCGGCGGGCCCAACGGGTTGATCGCCGGAGCCTACCTGGCCCGCGCCGGGCTCAGCGTCGCCGTGTGTGAGCGCCGCTTCGAGGCGGGCGGGGGCCTGGCGACGGAGGAGAACCTCTTCCCCTGCTATTCGTCCAACCCGCACGTGCTCTACCACATGATGGTCGACTACATGCCCGCGATCCGGGACTTCGACCTGGACGGGCGCGCGTTGACCTGGATCCGGCCCAACGCCCAGACCGGGATGGTGTTCGAGGACGGCTCCTCGCTGATGCTGACGCGCCAGGCCTCGGACACCAAGGACTCCATCAGCAAGTACTCCTTCGAAGATGCCGCGACCTTCGGCAAGGTGAGACGGGAATGGCGCAGGCTCGTCGACGAGATCGTGGGCCCCGGCACCTACCTTCCGCCCATGCCCCCGGTCGAGATGACCATGGCGATGGAGCGCACCGAGCTGGGCCGGCGGATGCTGGAGATCGGAGACGCCAGCCCCCTGGAGTACATCACGGGGACGTTCAAGCACGAGAAGGTGCAGACGCTGATGCTCTATGCCGCGTGCATGTGGGGGCTGGATCCCCATGAGACCGGGCTCGGCTTCATGGTTCCGCTGATGCTCGATCGCGCAATGAACAAGTGTTACTGCTACGGAGGCTCCCACAAGTTCGGCGGCGCACTGGCGCGGCAGGTTGTGAAGAACGGCGGCCTGATCCTGGAAGCGGCGCCCGTGGAGCGGATCCTGATCGAGAACGGCCGCGCCGTCGGCGTGCAGATCGCTCACGAGGGACGGGTCCTGCGCAGCAAGGTGGTGATGTCCTCCCTGGACCCCCACACCACCTTCCTGGACCTGGTCGGCGCCGAGCATCTCCCGGACCTGCTCAAGCAGGAGGTGGAGGGGTGGGAGTGGGATAAGTGGAGCTTCAACACGCTTCACATCGCGGCGGACGAGCCGCCGAAGTACGCCTGTGACGATTCCTGGATCGACAAGTGCTTCGCCGTCGTGCACGGGGTCGAGAGCGTGGATCACCTGCTGGCGCATTGGGAGAACGTCGTGGAGGGGAGGCTCGACCTGGGCGCCTTCGGCGGCCACTCCACCTGCGAAAGCCTCTTCGACCCCACGCTGAGCGACCGCCCCGGCAAGTACGTGTCCATGTTCCAGATCCACGCGCCCTACGACCTGGAAGGCGGCTGGCTCAGCCGCCGCGACGAGATCCAGGACGCCATGCTGGCGCGCTGGCGGAAGGTGGCGCCCAATCTGACTCCGGAGTCCATCGTCAGCACCAGCATGGAGGATCCGGAGGAGATCGAGATCCGCTTCCCGCAGATGCGGCGCGGCTCGATCAAGCACGGGGACTACCGGCCGCTCCAGATGGGCTGCTTCCGACCCAACCAGGACTGCTCCGGGACGGACACGCCCATCGACGGCCTCTACACCTGCGGCGCTTCGACCTTCCCCGGCGGGCTGGTCCTGGGCGGGCCCGGCTACCTGGGCGCCAACAAGGTCGCCGACGACCTTGGGGTGGAGCGCTGGTGGAAGCCGACGCCCGAGATGGAGCGTTACATCAAGACCTACCTCGAGGAGTGAACGTGTCGGAAGAATCCTACGACGCAATCGTCATCGGTGCGGGCTTCGGCGGAAGTTCGTGCGCGGGGCTGCTGGCCAAGCGTGGCCTGAAGGTCCTGTTGACCGAGAAGAACAACGTCGCCGGCGGCAAGGCCATGAGCCTGGCCAAGAACGGCTTCCGCTACACGGCGTGGGTCGTGATCGGCGCACCGGTGGATGGAAACCTCTACCAGGTGGTGCTGGACGAGCTGGAGGTGGGCGACCTCGCCGACCTGGTGGTGCCGGAAGGCGCCGGGAGCATCTACCGGACGCCCGCCGGAAAGTACGTTCGCATGCCCAAGACGTCGTCGGAGAAGCTGGACCCCGGCGTGATCTTCGACTGGCTGGAGATCCCGGAGGAGAGCCGGGACGCGGCGCTCCAGTTCTTCGCGAACATGACGCTGATGCCCCCCGACCAGGTCGGGGGCTTGCGGGGCACCAGCTTCGCCGACTTCGTTGACGCCGCCGGCATTCCACCGGCGCTGCACGCCTTCATCGTGAGCTTGTGCTGCGACGGGATGTTCATGGTTCCTGTGGACACCCTGGACGCCGCCGAAGCGGTGACGAGTCTCCAGGCGATCTTCACCCGCGGCGGGGGGATCTTCTGCAAGGGCGGTTACGGACGCGTGGCCGAGGCTTGCTGCGAAGCGGTGCGTCGCTACGGAAGCGAGGTTCTCATGGGCTCGCGCGTCAAGCGCATCCTCGTCGAGGACGGCCGCGTCGGGGGCGTTGAGACGGACAAGGGCACGTTCCGGGCGCCGATCGTCATCAGTAACGCGGGCATCCAGCCCACCGTGCTGAAACTCGTCGGGGCGGAGCACTTCGACAAGAGCTACGCGAACTACGTGCGGGACCTGGTGCCGTCCTACGCGCTGATCGGACACCGGTACTTCTTGAGCCGGCCCGTGACCGACGCTCCCTTCGGAGTGATCTTTTCGGACGGGAGCCCCTGGACCCTGGACCGCTTCAACCGGGCGTGTGCGGGTGAGGCGTCTCGCCAGGGCGTCCTCTACTACGAGGTTCCCTCCAACTACGACCCCGAGGGAGCGCCCGAGGGCAAGCAGATGCTGATGACCGGATCCTTCTGTCCGCCCGACCCGAACCTCTCCGCCGAGGAACTGCAGGCCTGGGCGTGCGTCGGCGAGGAGGCGCTCTTCGGTGCCTTCCCCGACTTGGAGGCCGCAATCGAGTCCAAGGACTTCTACACCGCCCGCAGCGTCTCCAACGCGACCCGCGACTCCGTCGTGCCGGGGGCGGGCGGCGAGACGATCGGCCTCGGGCAGATCGTGGGTCAGTGCGGGGATCAAAAGCCGTCGATCCGCGCTCCCATCTGCGGCCTGTTCTACGTGGGCTGCGATGCCGGCGGATCCGGGATCGGCACGCAGCAGGCGCTCGAGTCCGGCATGAAGGTCGCAGACGAGGTGGAGCGCTACCATCGATTGCATCGTCGAGCGACGAGTTGATGGGGCGCAGTGGAATGGAAGAGACGGTGCGGATTCCGTCCGCCCGGATAGAAGGCACGATCGAGCTGGACGACGCCCGCTCCATCGGCTTCGCCGAGTACGGCGAGCCCGATGGAGACGCGATCTTCTGGTTCCACGGTACGCCCGGCGGCCGCCGCCAGATTCCCCCGCGCGCACGAGAGCTTGCCGGCGAGCGAGGCGTTCGCCTGATCGGCGTCGAGCGTCCCGGCACGGGCCATTCGACGGCGCATCTGCACGACTCGCTGGCTGCAGCGGCCGGGGACGTGGAGCAGATCGCCGACCGGCTCAACATCGAGCGCTTCGGCGTGGTGGGGCTCTCCGGGGGAGGGCCCTACGTGCTGGCCTGCGCCCACGAGCTTCCCGAGCGGGTCGTGGCGGGAGCGGTTCTGGGAGGCGTCGCGCCGGTCCGCGGCGACGACGCCGCGCCCGGCGGCGCCCTGGCCCTGGCCGGGCGCCTCAGCGCGCTCCTGGAAGTGGTGCATCAGCCCCTGGGGTACGCCTTCTGGGGAACCGTCTTCGCGCTCCGGCCCCTGGCCTCCCAGGCCTTCGACCTGTTCATCGGTACCATGCCCGAGGGCGACCAGGAGGTGATGAGCCGGCCCGAGATGAAGCACATGTTCCTCGACGACATGCTGCGCGCCAGTCGCTCGCAGCTGCACGCCCCGTTCTACGATCTGGTGCTCTTCACGCGGCCGTGGGGCTTCTCGCTCCGCGACATCCGGGTCCCGATCCGCTTCTGGCACGGCGATGCCGACCACCTGGTACCCCTGGCCCACGGCGAGCACCAGGCCGCTCTCGTCCCCGACTCCGACCTCCGGGTCCGCCCGCGCGAGGGACACATGGGCAGCCTCGACGCCGCCGAGGAGATCATCGACTCCATTCTGGAACTGTGGCCGCGCGACAAGAAGAGCCGACCGGCCCGCGCGTAGAGACGGCATCATGGCGCTCGTAGTGATCGAGAAGGTTCGGCCCCATGTGGCCCTCATCCGGCTCAACCGGCCGGAACGGCTCAACGCCATGTCCTTCGAGCTGGTCACCGAGCTGTGCCGGGCGTGCGAGGAAGTGGGGGCGGACAACTCCTGCTGGGTGGTCGTCCTGACGGGCGAAGGCCGGGGCTTCTGCTCCGGGCTCGATCTGGAGGACCCCGGTGTGATCCCCGGCATCGAGGAGATGGCGCTCTCCCGCGTGGGGATGCTGGCCATGTCGCACTTCTCCAAGGTGGTACCCGCGCTGCGCGCCATGCCGCAGCCCGTAATCGCCGCGATCAACGGCTGTGCGTACGGCGGCGGCCTGTGCCTGAGCCTCGGCGCCGATGCGCGCTTCTGCGCGGAGTCGGCGGTCTTCAACGCCACCGGCATCGTCAACGGCTTGACCAGCACCGAGCTCGGCGCCAGCTATCTGTTGCCCCGCACCGTGGGTCTCTCCCGCTCCAACGACATGCTGCTCACGGGGCGCAAGGTGGGTGCACGGGAGGCCGAGCGGATCGGGCTCGTCTCGCGGATCTATCCCGACGCCGAGCTTGTAGAGCGTGCCATCGAGGCTGCCGAGGAGATGTGCGAGTTCAGCGCCTTCGGCCTGCAGATGACCAAGAAGGTCTGCTGGGCGAACGTCGAGGCCACCAGTCTCACAGCGGCCATCGATCTCGAGGACCGCAACCAGCTGATCCTCGGGAATACCGAGAACCTGGTGGAGTGCATCGAGGCGCGTCGCGAGAAGCGCAAGCCGGTGTACACGGACCTTCCGCGCACGGACCTGAAGCTGGACTGAGCGTCTTGGGTGCGCGGCGAATCACGTCGAGGGCCCCCCGGTGAGCCGACGCGACATGGGGCGCGCCGCAGCCATTCGTCCGCTCCGCGACGTTCCGGGCTGGGACGACGAGGCCGACGTCGTGGTGGTGGGCCTCGGCGCCGCCGGCGCCTGCGGGGCGTTGGCGGCCCGGAGCGTCGACGCCGATGTGCTGGCGCTGGAGCGGGCCAGCGGCGGCGGCGGGACGTCCGCGATGTCCACGGGCCAGATCTACCTGGGGGGCGGCACCCCGATCCAGGAGAAGTGCGGTTTCGAGGATTCGCCGGAGGAGATGTACAAGTACCTGATGGCCTCCTGCGGGCCGGGGGAGGACGAGCCGAAGATCCGACTCTTCTGCGACGATTGCGTCGAGCACTTCCACTGGCTCGTGGCCCAGGGTGTCCCGTTCAAGGAGACGTTCTACGGAGACGGCTCCTACACGCCCACCGACGACTGCCTCAGCTACTCGGGCAGCGAGCTGGCCTGGCCCTATCGCGACATTGCAATGCCGGCGCCCCGGGGGCACACGGTGCAGCAGGAGAGCATCGAGGCCGGCGGCATGCTGATGCGGCGACTGCTCGAAGCCGTGGAACGGTCCGGCACGCGGATCCAGGTGGACACGCTCTGCGAGACGTTGGTGGTGGACGAGGAGCGCCGGGTGGTGGGCGTCGTCGCCAAGGTGGAGGGCGTCGTCCGGCACTACCGGGCTCGGGGCGGCGTGGTCCTGGCGGCCGGCGGCTTCATCAACAACCGCGAGATGGTGGACCGCTACGCGCCGCTCCTGCGCAAGTGCAAGATGCGCCTGGCCTGCGACGGCGACGACGGGCGCGGCATCCGCATGGGCATGGGCGCCGGTGCGGAGGCCATGCGCATGGAGACCGCCAGCATCGTGCTGCCCTTCACGGTGCCCAAGGGACTGATCCGAGGCGTGATGGTGAACCGCCAGGGCCAGCGCTTCATCAACGAGGACGCCTACCAGACGGTGGTGGGCGAGGCCGCGCTGCACGCGCAGGGCGGCCAGGTCTACCTGATCCTGGACGATGCCATTTTCGAACGTCCCTTCCCGCCGACGGAGATCGCCGCCGTGGGCGAGACCTTCGAGGAGCTGGAGCGAGAGCTGGGCGCTCCGGAAGGCAGCCTCCAACAGACCCTCGAGCTCTACAACCGCCATGCCGAACGCGGCGAAGACCCGGTCTTCCACAAGGACTCACCCTACGTCGTTCCACTCGTCACCCCGCCCTTCGCGGCGCTCGACTACACCACGGACACAGCCATCTGGGCGGTCTTTACCATGGGCGGCCTGCGCACGACCACGGAAGGCGAGGCCCTCACGCCCGACGGCGAGGTGATCACGGGGCTCTACGCCGCCGGTCGCACCACCTCGGGCCTCGCTGCCCAGGGCTACAGCAGCGGCCTCTCGCTGGCGGACGGGACCTTCTTCGGCCGCCGCGCCGGCCGAGCCGCCGCCGCCCGCGCCCGAGACCAAGAAAGGGGACGGTAGGAACTGAGGGGACAGTCCCGTAGGTTCCGGCAACGGAAAGAAAAGGGACAGTCCCATTAGTTGTCGGCAACTAATGGGACTGTCCCTTTTCTTTCCTCTGGGAGCGTACGGGACTGTCTTGTTGGTTCCGTTTCTCAGTGCCGGGCTTGGAGGTCGGCTTCGAAGCGGTCGGGCAGGAAGGCGAGGTTGCTGGCGGTGTCGGCGAGCTGCTCGCGCGCGAACTCGCACCAGGGCAGCAGGTAGCGACGCCGAAGCTCGTTCACCAGCACGGCATCCTGCTGTTCGACGGCGCAGGCGTAGAGCTCGCACGCGGCGCCCAGCTGATCCGGCGGCAGGTGCACGTTGTCCCAGCGCAGGCCCAGGTGGCGCGCAACCCGCAGCCAGTCCTCGCGCACGGCCCCGCCTTCGCGCTTCAGGGCTGCATGCAGCAGCAGCGGAACCCGCGGCACGGGAGCGCCCAGCAGGAACGTGCTGCAGAACTCGGTGTCGTAGGCCGTGATGGAGTCGGGAAGCTCGAGCGCGTGCCACGCGTCCCGTCGCTGCGGCTCGGGAACCAGAGGGCTCCAGATCCGCGACCAGGCGATCCAGGGCAGGGCATCCGTCACGGACTGCTCGCTCACGGCGCCACCGTCACCCAGCCGGGGGTCACCGACTTCAGGCCGCCCCGGTCGTCGGCTGCGCCGCGCCAGATCGCCACGGCAAGCTGGGGACTCTGGTCGAGCCGGGGCCAGGGGGCCAGGTCGAAGGTCACGCTCCAGTGTCCCGCCGTCCACTCGGCGAGGACCTTCCAGTGCGCGGGCGGCGCCTCGCGCTTCACGCTGCCCAGACCCTCCGCATGGAAGCGCAGCAGCTCCGCGCGATCCGCTCGCCACAGGGCTCCTTCCAGCGGCTTCCCCGGTGCACCCATGGTGACCCAGGGCGTGTCCGGAGCTGCGGGAATCGCCAGCGCAGCCGCGTCCACGAAGCGATCGGTTTCCTGTCCGAGTTCGCGGACGGCCGTGGGGCAGCTCCAGGACACGCGAACACGCCGGCCCTCGGCACCCGGCTCCACCTCCAGCGTGGCCGATCGCACCGATGGGCTCGTGCGGTCCGCATAGGCCGTGGCGACGTAGCGCCCCGGCTGTATGGCGGTCGGCGCCACGATCAGGTCGAGGGTCTTCCGCATCACAGGACTTCCCGCGCGCCGGGCGACAGGGCGAAGCTCTGCTTCCAGTCGTAGGCGATCAGGATGTCCATCAGCTCGCTCGCCTCGCCGCGCTTCCGCTTCGCCCGCTCTCCGCGAAGCGTGTCGAGGGCCGGCGCCACGCTCTCTCCGAACAGCTCTTCCAGGGCCCGCAGCGGGATGCGGGGCTCGCCCGTGGGGCGCCCCGCGGCGTCGAGACGGGGAGGGGCGAGAGGCGGAACGTAGAACACGTTGGGAGCCAGCCCGTACTCCGGGTGGAGGGGCAGGGCGACCTTCCACTTCTCTACCAGCTTCCAGATCGGTCCTTCGGGGTCGTCGCGATAGCCCACGAAGCGCAGGCGTCCCGGGCACTGGCGCGCACAGGCCATGGGAACGCCGGCTTCGATGCGGGGAAGGCAGAAGATGCACTTCGTCGCGACGTTGCGTTCCGGGTCGAAGTAGATCTTCTTGTAGGGGCAGGCCTCGACGCAGAAGCGGTAGCCGTGACACGCGTCCTGGTCCACCAGCACGATGCCGTCTTCCGGGCGCTTGGCGATGGCGCTGCGGGGGCAGGCCTCCAGGCAGGCCGGATGCGTGCAGTGGTTGCAGAGACGCGGCAGGTAGAAGTAGTGGTTGTCCTGGGGATAGCGCCCGGCGCCCCGGTCCTCGTCCCAGTTGGCGCCCCAGCGCGGCTCCCCTGCGGGTCGGATCCACACTTTTTCGTCGGCGGGCCGGCCCGCGCTCTCGAAGGTCTGCTGGTGGTTGAAGTCCCAGGCGCGCCCGTACTCGGCGTCCAGGTTCGGAACCCGGCCGCGCGTCACCGCTCCGCTCGCATCCCGGCCGCCCGCCTCGGACCAGTCGGCGGGGTACCCGCGCCCGGGCCGCGTCTCTACGTGGTTCCAGTAGGCGTAGCCGCTGCCCGAGTCCCGGTTCCAGAGCTTCTTGCAGGCCACGGTGCACGTCTGGCATCCGAGGCACTTGTTCAGGTCCAGGACCATGGCCAGCTGTCGCGCGGACGGAGCGCTCATGCCTGCGCACCGTCCCTCGGGGCCCCGGTCCACGGCCGGAGGCCCACGCGCGTGTCCTGTACGAAGGCCCCGGGCTCCAGGTGGTTGATGCCGAAGCGGAGATGGCCTTGGCCGCCGACGTTGTGCAGCGGCTTCATCAGGCCGGGGATCAGCCACTTGTAGCTCTTGTGCTCCGGGAACTGGTTGGGGTCCCAGCCGTGGAAGTAGTAGGCCACCCCCGGGCGCACCATGCTCGAGTGCTTGATCCGCATCTTCACGCTCCCCAGGTCGTTGAAGAGCTCGGCCCAGTCCCCGTCCCCGAGATCCAGGGCCAGCGCCTCCGCGTCGTTGAGGTAGAGAGCGGGCTCGCCTCGTTGCAGGCGCAGCAGCATGGGAGTATCGCGCCAGGTGCTGTGGATGCTCCAGCGGCTGTGGCAGGAGATGAGCCGGAACGGGTAGTCGCCTCCGGCCTTCGGGCTGCCCTTGTGGGTGGGCAGTGCTTCGCCGGCCTCCAGGAACCACGGATGATCGATGTAGAACTGCTGGCGCCCGCTGAAGGTGGGCCAGCTCCACTTGTGCTTCGTGAAGTGGGTGAAGACGGTCAGGACCCCGTCTCCCTTCCAGTCCGGGTTGAAGAGGAAGGTGGGGCTGATATTGAGGCCCGCGTTGCGGAACTTCGCGATTCCGGTCTTCTTCAGCTCCTGGATCGAGACGCCCTGGATCGAGGGGCTGTTGTCGATGACGTGCTGGGTGACGAGCTCGGCGTCCTTGGGTCCGTAGGCGCCCTGGCACGAGTAGTCCCGATGCAGCGTCTTCCAATCGACCGGAAACTTGCCGCAACCGTCGAAGACGGGCGTGTTCCTGCGCCGGGCGATCTCCTCGATCTTCTGCGACAGCAGCCAGAAGATCTCCCATTCGTCCTTGGACTCGCCCAGCGGCGGAACTGCGGCGTCGCAGTAGTGGAGGTAGGGCACGTACGACAGCGCGTACTTGATGCCGGGCTTCTCGTACCAGCCCGCCGCCGGTAGGATGTAGTCGGCGTTCATCACCGTGAAGTTCATTCTCTGGTCGATGGCGACCACCAGGTCGATGCCGGGCCACATGTTGTCGAGCATCGCCTGGGTCTGGTTGCCGCGGCGCAGGAGGTTGGTGCCGCCGGTGATGTAGACCCGGGGCTGCCCGCTTCGAGGCAGCTTGTGCTGCCAGCCCTTCTCCTCCGCCTCACGCACGTAGGCGCCCAGAGGCCGCGGAAACTGGCCCTCCACCTCCTTTTCCAGCCGCTCGGCGATGCCCTGGTAGTGGTAGTTCAGGGTCGAGACGTTGGTCGCGCAGACGCTGGTGGCCTCGCCCCGGGTAGCCTGCTCCGAGAGGACGCCGGCGGCGCTCTTGCGCTGCTTCAGGAGGTCGAGCGCCGTCTGGAACAGCTCTTTCGGGGACATCATGCCGAGCATCAGCTCGAGCCGGCCCAGCAGGCCGGTCCGATTCATCTGGAGCGACGAGCCGAAGCCGGCCATGCCCATGAAGCCCGTGGAGTGGTAGCCCGCGCCGCGCTTGCCGATGGCGCCCTTCATCGCCAGGCACAGCAGCTTGGTGCGGTTCATCAGGTCCGAGTGGAGGAAGCGGTTCGATCCCCAGCTCGAGAAGATCATCGGGCGCTCGGCCTTCGCGAACCCGTCGGCGAACTTCTCGATCATCTCGGGGGCGAGGCCGGTCACCTGCGCGGCGTGCTCGAAGGTCCACGGATCCAGGTGCTCTTTGATGATGCTTCCGGCGGTGGTGACCGCGATCTCCGAGCCGTCGAGCAGGTTGACCGTGAACGTGCCTTCGATGGGAGGCGTGAAGCCCTCGACGATCAACTTGCCGCTGTCGGCGCCCGGGGAGCCCGGCGCCGGCTCGGGCCGGCCCGCATCCGGGTTCCACAGGAAGAGCAGATCCTCCTTACCGTCCTCGTGGGCGTCCGCGAGCACGTCGGCGCCGCGCAGGAAGCGGCCGTCGTCCAGGCGGACGAGCAGCGGAAAGTCGGTCTGCTCGCGCACGTAGTCCAGGTCGAGATTGCCGCTGCTCCAGATGTGGCGCGCCACCGCCAGGCCCAACGCCGCGTCGGTGCCGGTCTCGATGGGCACCCAGAGGTCCGCGTGGGAAGCGGTGGCGCTGTACTGGGGGTCGATCACCACCAGATCCGACCCGTTGTGCTGCGCTTCGAAGAGGAAGTGTGCGTCGGAGATCTGGGTCACAGAAGGGTTCATCATCCAGACCACGAGGTAGTCGGATAGGAACCATTCGTCGCTGGATCCGCCGACGTGAGCGATGCCCAGGGTCAGCGAGGAGCCGATGTTGAGGTCGCCGATCTCGGCCCACATGTCGGCGAACATGCCGCCGGCCTTCATCTGGAACTTGAAGCGCCCGACGGTCGTGGCGCCCTGGTCGAAGTTGGGGCCCAGGTCCTGGTAGATCGTGTCGGTTCCGTGCTCCTCGGCGAGGAGCACCATCTTTTCCGCGATCTCCTCGATGGCCTCGTCCCAGCCGATCCGTTCCCACTGGCCCGAGCTCCGCTCGCCAACCCGCCGCATGGGCACCGTCAGGCGGCTCGGGCCGTACATCACCTCCGTGTAGCAACCGCCCTTCTGGCAGCCGCGGGGATTGAAGTCCGGCACGCCGGGCTCGGATGCTTCGTAGGTTCCGCTTTGCTCCTCGCGAACGACGATGCCGTCCTTGACGTAGAGATCCCAGGCGCAGGCGCTGCGGCAGTTGGCCCAGCCGTGGGACCCCTTGGCGACCGAATCCCAGGTCCAACGCTCTCGGTAGAGGTCCTCCCAGGTCCCGAGCTTCGGGACCGACCTCGACCCACCGGAAGCCAGCTCGGCCGCGTGAATCTCCCTGCGGAAGTGGAAGAGGGGAAGCCCGGTCGCGGCCAGGGCTGCTGCGCCCGAGAGCTTGAGGAACTGTCGGCGCGTGGAGCTCATGCGTCGCTCGCCTTGGCGACCTCAACGGCGGGCCGCGTTCTCGATCAGCTTCTCTACCGTCTCGAGCAGCCGCTGGTGCTTCTCGCTGTCACTCGCGATGGCCTCGAGGATCGTGTCGAAGAGCTCCCCCTCGCCGCCGGAGACACGGGACTTCAGCCCGCGGCAGGCCTCGATGGTCTTCTTCTCGTGGCCTCGCAGCATTCGCGTCTGACGGAGCAGGGCATCCCGATCCAGCCCGTGTTCCGACAGGCTCTCTTTGCCCAGGAGGAAGTGGTGCATCTCCTCCTCGGTGGCGATGTGGTTGATCAGGACGCCCAGCGGGCCCTTGCCCAGCTGGTCGGAGAGCGCGTGATAGCTCTCCAGGATCTCGCCTTCCTCGGCGCGGTGACGATCGAACTCGCTCGCCAGCGACTCGCGCTCGGCTTCGCCCTTCATCGTCGTGCTCTCCCTTGCGTGGCCGGCAGCGCGTGCGGTCCGCGAGCCGGTCGCCTTGCTAGCCGGCGTCGGCGGCCGAGCTCTTCACAGCGCGAGCTGCTTGCACGGCTTCGGTCCTCTCGGGAGCCGCCTTCCGGGCCAGCGCCGCGCTGCGGCGGGTGGCCAGCGGCTGCAGGCAGACCTGGGCGCGCTCCACGGCGCTGTCGCGGGCCGTCTGGCGGCGCTTCTTGCCCTCGGCCACATGCTCTGCCCGCTCCTGGCCCCAGTGATCGCGCTTCTTCCGTCTGAAGAACGAGCGCAGCAGCAGGCCCACCATGGAGCGGCGCAGCACCAGCCAGGTCATCCCCGGCACGTCGTCCTCGCAGATCCGGATGGTGAAGTCCCAGTTGACGGGATCCCGGATCGTGCCCACCACCACGAGCTCGTCCTCCACGCGGACGACCTCGTACTCGCGAAAGTCCAGCACCAGCTCTTTGCGGCCGAGACCTCGAGAACGCAGCCTCATGACGACGTGGCCCTCATCCAACTCCCCGGGGTGACAACGGGAATCCACCTTTGGTGGCCGCGTTCCGGGCGTTGGCTAGCAAGGATAACGAATGGCGACTAAGATAAACAAACATTCGTTCATGGGCTAGAGGGGTCATCCCCCGGGGGAGAACTTGAAGGACTACGACGTCGTCGTGATCGGGGGAGGCATCAACGGCCTCACCAGTGCCGCCTATCTGGCCAAGGCCGGGCTCTCCGTGGGCGTATTCGAGGCGCGCGGCCAGTGCGGGGCCCACTGCGACACCATCGAGCTGGGCCGGCCCGGCTTCCTGCACAACACCCACGCCGCCTGGCTGGTGCCGGCCATGAGCCCGGCCATGGCCGATCTGGAGCTGGAGCGCTTCGGCCTCGACCTGCTCGGCACCGACATCCTGTTCGCCAAGCCGTTCCTGGATGGGACCAACACGGTGCAGGCGTTGGAGCCTGCGCTTACCGAGGTCAGCGTGGCGCGCCACTCGGAACGCGACGCGGCCACGCTGGCGAAGATTCGCGCGTACTCCATGGAGAATGGCGGCGAGGCTCTGGCGCTCAATCAGCAGGCGATCTTTGCCGCGCCCACGTCGGAACTCGCCGATCGCATGGCGGCCTTCAACGACGGGCTGCTCCGATCCCTGGACGTTCCTCTCTCGGGCGACGACGTGAACCGCATGACGGGCTTCGAGCTCCTGGAAGTCCTGTTCGAATCCGAGGGCGTGCGCACGGTGCCGGGCGCGCTGGGCGAGTTCACCGGGCAGTGGCCGCTGAACCGCCGGGTCGGGCCGCAGGTGCTCTCCCTGACCGGGATGATGCCCATGGCGGTGCACACCGCGAAGGGTGGCTCCCACTCCCTGACGCACTCGCTGGTGAAGTGCTTCGTCGCCCACGGTGGAGAGATCTGGACGACCAGCCCGGTGGACAAGATCCTGATGGAGGACGGCCGGGCCTGTGGGATCCGGCTCTCGCCCGACGCCTTGATGCCCGGGGAGGAGGTGCGGGCGCGGGTCGTTCTCTCGAACCTGACGCTGGTGCCCACGTTCCTGTGGCTGCTGGGCGAGGACGCGATCGGCCCCGATTGGGCACGGCGCATCAAGTTCTTCAACTACGACGATCCCCAGCTCGTGGGCATCTGCTACGCGCTGCGTGGCGACCCCGAGTTTGCCTCGGCGGCGTACGATCCGGCCATCCAGCGTTCCTGGGTCGGCTTCTTCGGCGGCGAGACTCTGGACGACATCCGCGACGGGCAGGGGGCGTTGATGTCCGGGGTGATTCGCGAGAACGTCATGGGCGGCTGGTTCAACACGACCCGGGCGGACCCCTCCCAGGCGCCCGCGGGCTGCCAGACGGTCATGACCTGGATGAGCGTGCCTCCGCGCCCCCGGCGCTGGGGCGCCAAGCGCCTGAACGGTTGGAACGCATGGCGCGAGGGTCTGGGCGAGGCGATCGCCGACGCGATGACCGACCGCTACGAGGAATACGCGCCCGGCTTCAAGGACCTGATCCTGGAGCGCCACGTCAACAGCCCGAGGGACCAGGAAAACAGCAACCCCTCGGCCATTCGCGGGAACATGATCGGCGGGAGCGCCATCCCCGAGCAATCCGGGCAGAACCGGCCGCTGCCGGGCGTCGTCCAGAACGGCGCGTCGCGGAGCTTCGTCCCGGGGCTCTACCTGTCCAACTCGATCCATCCCTTCGGCGCAACCCACCTCGCCACCGGCTACCTGGCCGCTTGCGAGATGGCGGAGGACCTGGGCTGCCGCGACGTGGAGTGGTGGAGATCGAATCCGTACGAGTGGTTCTTCGCAAACATCGGCCGCATTCCCCTGAACCTGGGCGTCGACGACAAGTGGAAAGCCGCAGCGGGAACGGGGGCGGGGCAATGACCGTGGAGACCTACGACGCCATCGTGATCGGAGCGGGACCCAACGGCTTGCTGTGCAGCGCCTATCTGGCCAAGGCGGGCCACCGCGTGGCCCTGGTCGAGCGGCGCCACGAGACCGGCGGTGGCCTCAACACCGAGGAGTACTACGGCTGGCGGCTCAACCTGCACGCCGTCTACCACATGATGGGCGAGCTCATGCCCGCCCATCGGGACCTGGATCTGGCGAGCCTGGGCGTTCGCTATCTCTACCCCCACGTGGTTGCGGCCTTTCCCTTCCGCGACGGCAGCTCGCTGGTCTTCACCCGAGATCTCGGGGAGACGGTTCGCTCCATCGAGGCGTTCTCTTCCGACGACGCCGAGGCCTTCTCCCGCATGTGGGCCGACTTCCAGCCCATGCTCGACGAGTACCTGGTTCCGATGACCTATCAGCTTCCGGAAGCCGCACTGGACCAGATGGAGGAGTTCGAGAAGACGCCCGCCGGCCGGCGCCTGGCGGAGATCTCCGAGTTCACCTTCGTGGAGCTGGTCGACGAGTACGGCTTCCGGGATCCACGCGTCCGCATGGCGCTGCTCTCGTTCCCGGCCATGTGGGGACTGCATCTCGACGACTCGTTGGGGTACCTGTTTCCGCTCTACCTGTGCCGCATGCTCAGCGCCGGGCTCGTGAAGGGCGGCTCCCACCGCCTCTCCTCGGCCCTCTACCGTTCCTTCGTCGGCAACGGGGGAACCGTCTTCGACGCCAGCGAGGCGCAGCGCATCGTGGTCGAGGATGGATCCGCCGTGGCCGTCGAGTTGCAGGGAGGGCGCCGCCTCGAGGCTCGCGCGGTCGTCTCCACCCTCAACCCGGAGCAGACCTTCCTGCAGCTGGTGGAGTCGGCCGACCTGCCCGAGAACCTGCGGCTCGCCGTGGGCTCGTGGGAGTGGGAAGAGCGCTCGATGTTCGGCCTTCACCTCGGCCTCCAGGGCGGCGCGGCTTGGAAGGCCGACGACCCCCGGGTGAGCGAAGCGATGATCGTGTTCTGCGGACTCGAGACGGACGACGAGCTGCTGGACCACCTCGAGCGCGTCGATGCCGGCGAGATGGTTCGGCCCGAGTGGCTGCACGTCACCAACCTGAGCCGCTTCGACGCGACCATGGCCCCGCCCGGCCACCAACTCCTGCGTGCCGAGGCGGTGGTGAAGTACGACCCCGCATGGGCGACGGAGGGGAAGGCCTTCGCCGACGGCTGCATCGGTCTCGTCCAGGAGTACGCCGACCTCGGCGACGTGGTCTTTCGCCGCCACGTGACGCCCCTGGACATCGAGGCCAAGCTCACCACCATGAAGCGCGGCTCCATCAAGCACGGCGCGTACTCGACGTTGCAGATGGGCTATCTGCGGCCCAACGACCTCTGTTCCCGCAGCGAGACACCCATCCCCGGGCTCTTCGTGGGAGGCGCCTCCATGTACCCGGGTGGCATGATCCTGGGTGGGCCGGGCTACATTGCGGCGGGCGTGGTGGGCGACTTCCTGGGGGAGCCGCTCCTGCGCTAGACACGGGCCCCAGGGCTCGGATGGCGACGTCCCACAGGAGCCGAAAGGGAGTGAATGAGCGCCGAGGGCGGAGAGGGTTTCGCGGCCTCGCTGGATGCGTTTCACGAGCAGGCGCGGAGCGCCGCGGGGCTCGACGACTTCGGCGACCCGGCTTATCTGGAAGGACTGCGGGTCCTGCTCGAGTCGCTGGACGAGGACGAGAACCTCAGCGAGATGGGCGCCGCGATCTTTCGCAACGAGATCGTGAAGATCCTGGCGACCCGGCTTCGGGTGGAGCGGCGGCTCCAGGAAGCGTCCGCGGTTGCGGGGAACGACGTCCGCCGGCCCATCATCGTCACGGGCCTGGTGCGCACGGGGAGCACCGCGCTGCACTACCTGATGGGGCAGGACCCGGGCCTTCAGAAGCTCGAGTACTGGCTTTCGGCGGAGCCCCAGCCGCGCCCGCCCCGCGCCGAGTGGGAGGAGCACCCGGACTTCCAGGCCTCGAAGGCCGAGCTCGAGTTTCTCTACCGGGTGACGCCCTCGCTGATGGCCGTGCACGAGATGCATCCCGACTGGCCCGAGGAGTGTCGCCACATCCTCGCCCAGAGCTTCACCGACGACCGCTTCGAGTGCTCCGCGACGCTTCCGCGCTACTTCCAGTGGTACCGCGAGACGCCTCATCCGGAGACCTACACGCGCCACCGGAAGGTGATCGAGCTGATCGGCTCGACGGATCCCCAGCGCCGCTGGCTGCTGAAGTACCCGGTCCATCTCCGCCAGCTCCCGGCGCTCTTCGACGTCTACCCGGACGCGTGCATCGTGCAGACGCATCGGGACCCGCGCACGGTGATCGCATCCTACGCCAGCTTCCTCTCCAAGATTCGCGCCGTGCACGAGAAGTCCGTGGACCTGGAGGCCATCGCGCGGGAGCAGATGGAGAGCTGGGCCCACGCGGCGGAGGCCGGCATGGCGGCCCGCCAGCAGCGCGGCTCGGAGGCCTTCTTCGACCTCCACTTTCCCGATTTCATGGCGGATCCCATCGGATCGGTGCGGCGGATCTACGCCCACTTCGATCAAGAGCTCAGCCCCGAAGGCGAGCGGAAGCTGCAGGCGTGGCGGGCGGCGCATCCCCAGGGCAAGCACGGCGCGCACCAGTATGAGAAGCAGGAGATCGGCGTCGACGAGGGGGAGATCCTGGACCGCTTCGCGGGCTACATGGAGTTCTTCCAGCTGAAAGCCTGACCGCGGCGTTCGGGAGCGGCGACTGCATCGGAGAGGATCATGTTCTGCGACGGACGCTTCGGCCCCATCAAGCAGTGGGGCTTCCTGGTGAAGGACCTGGATCGCGCCATGGCGTGCTGGGTGGATCAGCTGGGCGTGGGCCCCTGGTGGGGCTTCCGCAACGTTCCAGTCACGTCGAGCTTTCGGGGCGAGGAGAGCCAGGTGACCATGGACGTCGGTCTGTCCTTCCAGAACGGCGTGCAGATCGAGCTGATCCAGCAGACCAACGACGCGCTCTCGCCCTACAGCGCATTCTACGCCGGCGACGCCGAGCAGATGCTGCATCAGGTGGCCTACTTCGCCCCGGACATCGACGCCGCCGTGGCGCGGGCCCGCGAGAACGGGATGCGAGAGGTAGGATCCATCAAGACGCTGCTGGGAACGCACTACGTCTACATGGACTCGCCGGCGCTGGAGGGCCTGGTCATCGAGCTGATGGAAGTGCACGACGGCTTCGTCGAAGAGTACGAGCGCAACGCAGGAGAAGCGGAAGTCTGGGACGGTAGCGAGCCGTACCGGTTGATCTCCCTGTAGCTGTGCGGCGACGGTTTCCGGAGATGCACGGAAGAAGACGCCCATGAGCAAGCCTTTCCAGCGCAAGGAGCGGGGCGCCTACGAGCAGCACCTGCTCGAGCGGGCCGCGGCCCTGCTGCCGGCCTCGGCGCGCACCCCGACCATGTCGCTCGCCGCCGCCGTGGTGATCAAGGAGGGGCGCGGTTCGAAGATCGTCGACATGAGCGGCAACGAGTACGTC
>JAFDET010000066.1 GCA_019310195.1 Deltaproteobacteria bacterium | reverse complement strand
CTCCCGCTACCGGGTGGCCGACCCGCGCAGCTCCCTGCGCGATTCGGCCCAGGCCGCCATCCGGGAGGTCATCGGGCGAACGCCCATCGACGGCGTGCTCTCGGAGCTGCGCGGAGAGGTGGAGCGCGAGACCGGGGGTCTGCTCCAGGACATGCTGGACCGCTATGACTCGGGCCTGCTGGTCAAGGGCGTTCAGCTCTTGGATGCCCAGCGTTCGCGACGCGTTCGACGACGTGATTGCGGCTTCCCAGGACCGCAGCCGCAAGATCAACGAGTCGGAGGGCTACGCCAACGAGGTGCTGCCCAGGGCCCGCGCCGAGGCCACGGAGCTGCGCCAGGCGGCGCAGGCCTACCGGGACACGAAGGTCGCGGACGCGACCGGTGAGGCGGCGCGTTTCACGGCGCTGCTGGTCGAGTACCGCAAGGCGCCCGAGGTGACGCGCAAGCGGCTCTACCTGGAGACCATGGAGCAGGTGCTTCCCGACGTGGAGATGGTGATCATCGAGCCCGGCACGGCCAACGTGTTGCCCTATCTGCCGCTGGGACGTCCGTCCGGCGCGGCGGGGGAGGCGCGATGAGGCGCTTGCTCCTGCTGGGGCTCGTTACGCTCGCGATGCTGGCGGCGCTGGTCTGGGCCGGAAGCCTCGGCATCGGCCCGGTTCTCTACACGCCGGAGGGCCGTCAGAAGGTCGTGCTGCTGTTCGGCAACCCGGTCAACGTCCAGACCGAGCCGGGCCTGTCGTGGCGGGTTCCGCTCCTGGACAACGTCCTGTCCTTCGATGCGCGGTACCTCTACCTGAACACCGCGCCCAGCAAGATCCAGACCCGCGACCAGGAGCGGCTGTTCGTGGACAGCTACGTGATCTGGCGGATCGAGGACCCGCTGCGCTTCTTTGCATCGTTTCCCGGCGGTATCGAGCAGGCGGAGTCGCGGATCGACGAGGTGGTGCGTGCGGATGTGCGCGACGTGATCGGCCGGCGCACGATTCCCGAGGTCTTGACCGACGCGCGGATCGAGATCATGGCCCAGATCACCGACAATGCGAACCAGGAGCTGGCCGGCAACGGCATCATCATCCGCGACGTGCGCATCAATCGCACCGAGCTTCCGCCCGCCACCACGCAGAATGTCTACGCCCGCATGCGAGCCGAGCGTGAGCGTCTGGCCCGCAAGTACCGCGCCGAAGGCGACGAGCAGGGCCGGACGATTCGGGCCGAAGCGGATCGCGAGGCGCTGGTGACGGTGGCCGAGGCGCGCAAGGACTCCGAGATCCTTCGCGGCGAAGGCGATGCGCGCGCGGCCGGAATCTACGCCGATGCCTACAACGAGGATTCCGAGTTCTACGGCTTCGTGCGCAGCCTGGAGGCGTACCGCAAGACCCTCGGCAAGGGCACCACCATGGTGCTGCCGCCCAGCAACGAGTTCTTCCGGGCCTTCCAGGCGCCCAGCGGCGGGACGCCGGCGCCCGCGGTGGGAGGGGGCGCCCCGGTTGCGCCCCCGGCGGAGCCGGATCAGCCCTAGTGTCCTGTCTCAGAAGTTCGGCGCCCTCGGTGTGACGCCGAACTTCTGAGACAGGACACTAGGCGGGAACGCGTGCGTAGCGCCAGGCGCCCACGCCCAGGAAGGCCAGAAGCACGAGCCACGGCATCGCGACGGCGGTGCCCGGGTCCGAGATGCCCAACAGGGCGCCGCCGCTGCGGAACGACCAGTAGATCAGCAGGACGCCGACTCCCTGCAGCGCGGGCACGGCCAGGCTTCGGGTCTGTTCGACCTTCAGCGCGAAGGGGATCGCCAGCAGCGCCAGCAGAAACACCGCGAAGGGGTCGCTCAGCCGCGAATGGAACAGCGAGACGAAGCGGGAGACGTCCCCGCCGGCGGCGGCGCGCTGGGAAATGAACTCGTGCAGGCTGGGCAGCGCCAGGGTGGTGGCGTCGGCCTCCAGGAGCGTGGGGTTGGAGCCGGCCGCATTCGTATCCAGCAGGAGCTGGCTGCTCCAGGTCTTCTCGGGGACGGAGCGCGGATCGTCGGGGTGAAAGCGTATCTCCGTGGCGTCGTAGAGCTCGAGGTCGCCGTCGCTGACCCGCGCCAAGCCCGCGTGGATGCGCCGCAGGAGCCGGCCGTTGTCGTCCTTCTCGAAGATCCGCAGGTCGTGCAGGATCTGTCGCTCCGGGTCCGCGTCGCCCACGTTGTAGATCAGGTTGCCGGTGGCGTACCAGAAGGACCCGCGCCGGAACTCGATGTCGTCCTCGGCCCCGGACAGGTGCTGCCTCCAGGCGCGCTCCGCCTGGAGAACCACGGTTTCGTTGACCAGGAACGCAACTCCCGAGAGGGCGGCGGCGGCCAGCAGGATCGGTACGGTGACGCGGAACGGTGATATCCCGCCTGCCTTGGTCGCGGTGATCTCCAGCCAGCGTGCCGAGAGCCCCAGCGAGAGATAGGTGGCCATGAAGGACGCGATGGGAATCAGGATCGGGAGGTAGTAGGCGCACACGCGCACCCCCAGGAAGCGCATGGCTCCACCGAGGCCGGCGGCGTCGTCGGCCAGGTCGTCCAGGTGGAGGAGCATCTCCGCGATCGTGAGGCCTGCAGCGAGCACCACGAGAACCAAGCCGAACCAGCTGAGGAAGCGGACCAGCACGTACCGCGATAGGATTCGCACGCGGCGGAGTCTAGCATTGCAGGTTTTCTCGGGAAGCGGAGCGCTGGTTCGCAAGCTGGCGCGCCCGGTCCTTACGATCGGGAACTTCGATGGTCTTCACCTCGGGCATCGCGCCATCATGCAGACCGTGATCGGTCGTGCGCGTACGCTGAATGGGGAAGCCGTGGTGTACACGTTCGATCCGCATCCCCGGAAGGTCCTGCGCCCGCACGACGCCCCGGCGCTGCTGACCACCCAGGACCAGAAGCTCGAGGGGTTGGCGTCGTTTGGTGTCGATGTGACGATCGTGGAGCCCTTCGATCGCGCCTTTGCGTCCATCGCCCCCGAGCAGTTCGTGCGGGAGTACGTGCACGAACGGATTGGGCCGCTGGAGGTCTACGTTGGCTACGACTTTCACTTCGGGAAGGACCGCGAAGGCTCGATGCGTTTGCTGACGGAGCTGGGGCCCCACCTGGGCTTCTCGGTCACGATCATCCCGGAAGTCACCGTCGCGGGGCAGGACGTCAACTCCACGCGGATCCGGGAGCTGGTCTTCGCCGGTGACGTAGCCGACGCGGCGCGGCTGCTGGGCCGCCCCTACACGGTTCGGGGCCGGGTGATCAAGGGCGAGCAGCGCGGTCGCGCGATGGGCTTTCCCACCGCGAACTTGGAGCCCGAAAACGAGGTGCTTCCGCGCTCCGGCGTCTACGCGGGCCGCGTCCGGCTGGTCTACGCCGACCCGTCGAAGGAGCCGGAGCTGCACGATGCCGTGGTGAACGTGGGCCGGCGCCCCACCTTCGACACCGGCGATCGCGTGCTGGCAGAGGCGCACCTGTTGGACTTCGAGGGCGACCTCTACGGAAAACGAGTCGAGCTGTCCTTCGAGGCGCGCCTGCGCGACGAACGGAAGTTCCCGGACGCGGAGGCGCTGCGGGTACAGATCGCGCGGGACGCCGAGGAAGCACGCCGGCGCCTCGAGAGCTCTCCATGAAGCGCGCCCGAGATCCGCGCGTCTGGCTGGGCCTGGTCATCACAGCGCTCTTCCTGTGGCTGGCCCTGCGCGACGTCTCCTTCGCCGAGGTGGGCAAGGCCATCGCCCAGGCGAACTGGCCCCTCCTGCTGGGGCTTTCGATTCCCGCCCACCTGGGCGCCCTGTGGATTCGCGCGGTGCGCTGGCGTTACCTGACCGATCCAATCCAGCCGGTGTCCGTCGGGCCGCTCTTCCGCGCCACGGCCGTGGGCTTCATGGCCAACAACCTGATCCCGCTGCGGGTGGGCGAGGTGATCCGCGCCTGGTACCTGGCCCGCGAGGTCGGGGTCTCCAGCTCTGCGGTGTTCGGAACGGTCGTCCTTGAGCGGGTCATCGACAGCGCGGTCTTCCTGCTCCTGGTGGGCGGGATCGTGGGCGTCTACGGGCTTCGCCTGGGTGCCGAGGGCGTCGCGGTCGGCCTGCCGCTGCTGTTCCTGCTCTCCGCTCCGATGGCTTTCGTGGCCGCCCTGCGCTTCTGGCCCGAGCCGTTGGTCCGGCTGACCGGGGTGGTGCTGCGCCGCTTCTCGGAGCCCGTGGCGGTGCGCGTGCAGGACATGGTCGGCAGCTTCGCCGAGGGTTTGGGGGCCATTTCCCGCGGGGGCCATCTGTTCTGGATCTTCGTCCACTCGGTCCTTCTCTGGCTGGTGGTCTCGGTCGTGCCGTTCTGGGCCGCCATCCAGGCATTCGATCTCGACCTGGGCTCCCCCGCCCGCACGCTGGCGGCCAGCTACGTCACTCTGACCGCGGTCGGGATCGCCGTGGCCGTTCCCTCGGCCCCGGGCTTCTTCGGCCCCTATCACTACGCCTGCCGGCTGGCCCTGGCGCGTTTCGGGGTCCCCGGCGCCCAGGCCGTGGCCCTGGGCACCCTGGTCCACGGGATCTTCTGGCTCACCATCACCGCCGCAGGGATGGCCGTCCTGGCCGCCCGCCGCACCTCCCTCCACGAGCTGGAGGAGCACAGCGAGGTGCAGCAGCTCTCCGAGGCCCCGAGCCCGGGTAAAGATCCCCCCCCCGAGCGCCGATAACCGACCGGGTCTTCGGCGTTTTCCTGCGGGTGCAGCCCGCGGCGCAAGGCCCTACGCGCCCAGCCGGATTTCCGGAAGGGAGCGGTGGAGGGGCGCCGGGAGCCGGCCGGGCGAGGACGCGGTGGACGACCAGAAAATCGGGGAACTGCTGGTCAAGGAGAACCTGCTCAGTGCGGAGCAGCTCTCCAAGGCCAAGGACGAGGCCGGGCGTCGCGGAGAGCGGCTCGGCGCGCAGATCAGCAAGCTCGGCTACCTGCAGGAAGCCGAGCTCAACGACTTCGTCGCCAAGCAGTACGGCGTGCCCGCCATCGATCTCGATGAATTCGAGATCGACCCGGCCGTCATCAAGCTGATTCCCGAGGACGTGGCCACCAAGCACGGTGTGCTTCCGGTCAACCGCGCGGGCTCCACCCTGATCATGGCCACGGCCGATCCTTCCAACATCTTTGCGATCGACGACATCAAGTTCCTGACCGGCTACAACGTCGAAGTCGTCGTCGCCGCCGAAGACGCCCTCAAGGCGGCCATCGAACGCTACTACGACCAGAGCTCGTCTCTCGAAGACGTGATCGGCGACTTCGACGACACCGACTTCGAGGTGATCGCCGACGATGACGACGTCGACCTCAGCGAGCTGGCCAAGGAGTCCGAGGACGCCCCGGTCGTCAAGCTGGTGAACCTGATCCTGACCGACGCGATCAAGAAGGAAGCGTCGGACATCCACATCGAGCCCTACGAGAAGGAGTTCCGGGTCCGCTACCGGATCGACGGCGTGCTCTACGCGGTGATGAAGCCGCCGCTCAAGCTGAAGAACGCCATCACGTCGCGCATCAAGATCATGTCCGAGCTGGACATCGCCGAGCGGCGGCTCCCCCAGGATGGGCGCATCAAGCTGAAGATGGGCCGTGGGCGCGAGATGGACTACCGCGTCTCGGTGCTGCCCACGCTCTTTGGTGAGAAGGTGGTTCTCCGGCTGCTCGACAAGTCGAACCTCCAGCTGGACATGACCAAGCTGGGATTCGAGGAGGACCAGCTCGCCGTCTTCAAGGACTGCATCCACCGCCCCTACGGCATGGTGCTGGTGACCGGGCCTACGGGATCGGGAAAGACCACCACGCTCTACTCGGCGCTGACCGAGCTGAACCAGATCTCGGAGAACCTCTCCACCGCTGAGGACCCCGTCGAGTTCAACCTCCCGGGCATCAACCAGGTGCAGATGCACGAGGACATCGGCCTCAACTTCGCGGCCGCCCTGCGCGCCTTCCTGCGACAGGACCCGGACATCATCATGGTCGGCGAGATCCGCGACTTCGAGACCGCCGAGATCGGGGTCAAGGCCGCGCTGACCGGCCATATGGTGCTCTCGACACTCCACACCAACGACGCTCCGTCGTCGGTCAACCGGCTTCTCAACATGGGCATCGAGCCGTTCCTGGTGGCGTCGTCGGTCAACTGCATCATGGCCCAGCGCCTGGCCCGGCGGATCTGCGAGGAGTGCAAGGAGATCGACGCCGAGGTGGAGGCGGAAGCGACGGTGCGCGCGGGGCTGTCGGAAGAAGATGCCAACAAGGCGACGCTCTACAAGGGGCGCGGCTGCTCGCGCTGCGCGGACACCGGCTACAAGGGCCGGATCGCCTGCTACGAGGTGATGGAGCTGACCGAGGAGCTCAAGGAGTTCGTGCTGAACGGCGCGTCCGCCGCCGAGCTCAAGCGTGAAGCAATCCGGGGCGGGATGATGACGCTGCGTCGCAGCGCACTGAACCGGCTGGTCGAAGGCACGACCACCCTGAGCGAAGTCCTCCGCATGTCTGCGGCGGACAACTAGAGGGACCCATGGCAAATCTGCACCAGCTGCTCAAGGCGATGATCGAGAAGGGGGCCAGCGATCTCCACATCACCACCAGCAGCCCGCCCCAGCTGCGGGTCGACGGCAAGCTCCACCCGCTGAAGATGCCGCCGCTGTCGGCGTCGGAGACCAAACAGCTCTGCTACTCGATCCTGACGGATGCCCAGAAGCATCGCTTCGAGGAGGAGAACGAGCTGGACCTCTCGTTCGGCGTCCGCGGGTTGTCGCGCTTCCGCTCCAACATCTTCATGCAGCGCGGCGCCGTGGCCGGCGCCTTCCGCGCGATCCCGTTCAAGATCATGACGTTCGAGGAGCTGGGGCTTCCGAAGGTCGTGACCGAACTGTCGCGAAAGCCGCGCGGGCTCGTGCTGGTATGCGGGCCCACCGGCTCCGGCAAGTCCACGACCCTGGCCAGCGTCATCGACAAGATCAACCAGGAGCGCAGCGAGCACATCGTCACCATCGAGGACCCGATCGAGTACCTGCATCCGCACAAGGGATGCCTCGTGAACCAGCGCGAGGTGGGGGCGGATACCAAGGGCTTCACCCAGGCGCTCAAGTACATCCTGCGCCAGGACCCGGACGTGGTGCTGATCGGTGAGATGCGGGACCTCGAGACCATCGAGGCCGCGCTCACCCTGGCGGAGACGGGTCACCTCTGCTTCGCGACGCTGCACACCAACTCGGCGGTGCAGACGATCAACCGAATCGTGGACGTCTTCCCGCCGTACCAGCAGGCGCAGGTGCGCGCCCAGCTCTCGTTCGTGCTGGAGGGCGTCGTCTGCCAGTCGCTGATGCCGAGGGCCAACGGCCCGGGCCGCGTGCTGGCGATCGAGGTGATGGTCCCGAACCCGGCGATCCGAAACCTGATGCGCGAGGACAAGATCCACCAGATCTACTCGGCGATGCAGGTGGGTCAGCAGAAGTTCGGGATGCAGACCTTCAACCAGTCGCTGGCGGCGCTCTACCAGCGCCGGATGGTCACGATGGAAGAAGCACTGGGACGCAGCAGCGATGCGGAGGAGCTGCGCGGGATGCTGGGCGGCGGAACGCCTCAGCGCCGCGCCGCGGCCGCGGGATAAGAATCAGTACCGAAGCCCGGAGGCGAGCGGGGCGCGCACCGGGCGAGCGGAGGGGGAACACACATGCCCGTCTATATCTGGGAAGGTCGGACCCGCCAGGGCACGATCAAGAAGGGCGTCATGGAGGCGACCACCGATCAGGTCGTCATGACGCACCTGCGCGCGCAGATGATCCTGCCGCTCAAGGTCAAGCCGCGGCCCAAGGACGTGATGGAGTACTTCCCCTGGCTGCAGCCGGGCCCGTCGATCCGGGACCTGGTGGTCTTCACTCGCCAGTTTGCCACGATGATCGACGCGGGACTTCCGCTGGTGCAGTGCCTCGAGATCCTCAGCGAGCAGCAGCCGAACAAGAAGTTCCAGGAGGCGCTGCGCGCCACGAAGGCGGATGTGGAGCAGGGCTCGACCTTCGCCGACTCCCTGCGCAAGCACCCAAAGGTCTTCGACGAGCTCTACGTGAACCTGGTCCAGGCGGGTGAGATCGGCGGTATCCTCGACACGATCTTGAACCGCCTGGCGGTTCACCTGGAGAAGGCGGACAGCCTGCGCCGCAAGGTCAAGGGCGCCATGGTGTATCCCGTCACCGTGCTGGTGGTGGCCATCGGCGTTCTCGTGCTGCTGCTGGTGAAGGTCATCCCGGTCTTCGAGAAGATGTTCAGCGACTTCGGCGGCGTCCTCCCCGGTCCGACGCAGATGGTTGTGGACATCTCCAACTTCATGCAGGCGTACATCGGGATCTTCCTGGTGCTTGCAGCCGTCGCGATCGTCTCCTTTGGTCAGGCTCGCGCCCGGTTCCCGAAGTTCCGCTACCACACCGACGCGGCGTTCCTGAAGGCGCCGGTCTTCGGAGCGCTGCTGAGGAAGGTCGCCGTGGCCCGCTTCAGCCGCACCCTGGGAACCATGATCTCGAGCGGCGTTCCCATCCTGGACGCCCTGGACATCGTGGCCAGGACCGCCGGGAACAAGGTCATCGAGCGGGGTCTGTACAACGTGCGCTCGGCCATCTCGGAGGGCAAGACCATGTCGGAGCCCCTGGGGGAGATCGGGGTGTTCCCGGGCATGGTCGTGCAGATGATCAATGTGGGTGAGCAGACCGGCGCCTTGGACCAGATGCTCAGCAAGATCGCCGACTTCTACGATGAAGAGGTCGATGCGGCGGTCGATGGCCTGACGGCCCTGCTGGAGCCGCTGATGATGGTCTTCCTGGGCGGCTCGATCGGCTCGATCCTGATCGCCATGTACCTGCCGATCTTCAAGATCGCCGAGAACATCAAGTAGGCCCAGCGATGGCGGCGCGCGCGGGGGGAGTCGGCGTCGCAGGGGCGGACGGGCGGATCCAGGCCCGGCTGGCGCGCCTGATGGCGGCGCGGCTGGTGCTGTCCGTGGCGCTCTTTGCCGCGGCGCTGTTGCTCCAACTGGGCCGCGGCGGAGTGGCCTGGGATGCGGGCCAGGAGGGGCTCTACGCCACTCTGGCGTTCGCCTTCCTGAGCACCGTGGTGATGGCCGCCTGCCTGGGGCGGATTCGGCACCCGGGCACGTTCGGGGCCATCCAGATTCCCACGGACGCTGCGATCGTCACGGCCCTGGTGCACTTCACCGGCGGCGACGAGTCGCTGTTCAGCTTCCTGTACGTGTTGGTCGTGGTGTTCGGCGCCGCTGTGGCGCGACGGGGCGGGGCGTTCGGAGCCGCGGCCCTCTGCGCCGGCCTCCACGGAGCACTGCTGGCGGCGGAGCACAACGGCTGGCTGCCGGACTACGGAAGCGCACCCGGGAGCGACGTCTCTCTGCTGCTGACCTTCTGGTGTGTGCACGCCGGGGCCCTGGCCGTGGTGGCGTTGCTGGGGAGCCACCTGACCCGCGAGTTGGCTACCGCCGATGCCGAGCTGGACGCGAGCCGCAGCGATCTGGAGCTGCTGCGCAGCCTGCACCGGCGTATCGTCGACAGCCTGCTCTCGGGTCTGCTGACCACCGACGAGAATGGCCGCATCACCTCATTCAACCCCGAGGCGGAGGAGATCACGGGCTTCGCTTCCGACGAAGCCCGGGGGCTGGACATCGACGACGTGATCCCGGGCTCGGGAGCGGCGGTAGTAAGCCCGGCGTTGGCCGGCGAGGAGCCCTCCAAGCTTCGGCTGCGGCTGACCTACACGACCCGGCGCGGAGAGGAGCTCCACCTGGGGCTGGCAGGCTCGCTGCTCCGGGATGCCGAGGGCCGTCCGCGCGGCTCCGTGGTCATCTTCCAGGACGTCACCCGCGTGGTGCAGATGGAGGGAGAGCTGCGGCGCTCGGAACGGCTGGCGGCCACCGGCCGACTGGCCGGAGACATTGCCCACGAGGTTCGCAATCCCCTGGCGGCGATCTCCGGCTCGATCCAGATGCTGCTCGACTCGGATTCGGGGGGGCCTTCGCCGGAGGGGGCGCGGCTCATGGAGATTGTGCTGCGTGAGACGGATCGCCTCAACACGCTGATCACCGACTTCCTCCAGTACGCCCATCCGCGTCCCCCCAAGCTGGAGGCGATGCCCCTGGACTCGCTGCTGGACGACCTCGGCCGCATGGCGTCCAATTCGTCGCCGTCGGTCACGGTGGAGACCCGCGTCGAGCCCGGCTGTCGGGTCCGCGCCGATGCCGACCAGATGCGTCAGCTGCTCTGGAACCTCTGCGTCAATGCCATCCAAGCCATGCCCGAGGGCGGAACCCTCGTGCTGGGAGCGCGGGCCGGGCAGACGAGCCCTCAAGACGAACGCAGTTACAGCCGAAACGACGCGGAGATGGAGGGGTCTTCCTGGGTGGAGGTCTGCGTCGCGGACACAGGGGTCGGAATCGAGCCCGAGGACTGCGAGCGGATCTTCGATCCGTTCTTCACGAGTAAAAGTGAAGGCACGGGCCTCGGTCTGGCCACGGTGCACCGCATCGTGGAGGGCCACGGAGGCATCCTTCGCGTGGAAAGCGTTCGCGGGCAGGGCACCACCATCCTGGTGCTGCTGCCCGAGGCGCAGGAGGCATCGTGAGCGAGGAGTCGCGCATCCTGGTCGTCGACGACGAGCGAAGCATGCGGGAGTTTCTCGAGATCTTCTTCCGCCGGGAGGGCTACGACGTCACCACCGCGGACAACGTGGAGTCCGCCCTGGTCGCGGTCGATGCCGACGATTTCGATCTGGTCATCACCGACATCCAGATGCCGGAACGCAGCGGACTGGACCTGCTCTACGAAGTGCGCGAGGTGTCCCCGGAGACGCCGGTCATCATGATTACGGCCTTCGCGACCACGGAGAACGCAATCGCCGCCATGAAGCAGGGCGCCTACGACTACATCACCAAGCCCTTCAAGGTGGACGAGATCCGGGTGGTGGTGGAGAAGGCGCTCGAGAAGAAGACGCTCACCAGGGAGAACCGGCGCCTGAAGACGGAGCTCCGCAGCCAGGCGCGCAGCCGCAGCCTGGTGGGCACGGGTCCCGCCATGCAGCGCATCTACGATCTGGTGGCGCAGGTGGCGGCGACGAAGAGCAACGTGCTCATTTCCGGAGAAAGCGGAACGGGCAAGGAGCTGGTGGCGCGGGCCATCCACGAACAGAGCGATCGCACCGAGCGGCCGTTCGTGGCCGTGAACTGCGCGGCGATTCCGGAGAATCTCCTGGAGTCGGAGCTCTTCGGCCACGTCAAGGGGGCCTTCACGGGCGCCGTGCAGAACAAGGCCGGTCTCTTCGAGACCGCCGATCAGGGGACGCTCTTTCTCGACGAGGTGGGTGAGCTCTCGCCGACGCTCCAGGTGAAGCTGCTGCGCGTGATTCAGGACAAGTGCATCCGGCGTGTCGGCGGCACGGGCGACCGGCGTGTGGACGTTCGTCTCCTGGCCGCGACCAATCGGAAGCTGGAGGAGGAGGTCAGCGAGGGGCGCTTCCGGGAGGACCTCTACTACCGGCTGAACGTGATCCAGATCGGCCTGCCGCCTCTGCGAGAGAGGCCGGAGGACGTCCCGTTGCTGGTGCACCACTTCTTGGAGAAGTACTGCGCGGAGCTGGGCAAGCGGATTCGCGGCATCGCGGATGACGCCCTGGAGTGCCTGCTGGGTTACGGGTTCCCGGGCAATGTGCGCGAGCTGGAGAACGTCATCGAGCGGGCCGTGGCCCTTTCGCGATCCGATGTGATCGAGCGCGATGCGCTGTCGCCGGCGGTCTTGAAACCGCCCGCCCTGAGCACGGAGTCGCGGATCCCCAGCGACGGGGCGGATCTGGAGGGAATGCTGGCCAGCTACGAGCGGGGTCTGCTGATGGAAGCGTTGCAGCGCACGGGGGGCATCAAGAAGCGCGCGGCTCAGCTGCTGGGCGTCTCCTTCCGGTCGTTCCGCTATCGGCTGGAGAAGCTAGGCCTCGACGAAACGCCCGCGGGCGAGTCGTAGGCCCGGCGATGGCGCGCCGCGTCGGCCTGCAGGCCGAGGTGCTGGCGAGCCTGGCGCTGGTGATGACTGCCGCCACCGGGGTGCTGGCCGTCGTCCTCGTGGCGTCCAACGAATCGGTGGTCCGTCCTCTGCTGGCCCGAGCTTTGGCCCAGGAGGCCCGGTCCACAGCGCCCATACTGCGCCCGGTCGTACCGGGTACCGTATGGTGGATCGTTGCGCCCAACGCGCCACCCCGGGCTCGCGGTGTCGCGGGCCCGCCGGACGCCGAGGCGCTGGCGCTTGCGCAAGAGGCGCGACGCGCGGACGCGACATTGCTGCGGCCCGGTGGCCGCGGTGAGCCCATCCGCATCGCTGTGCCGCTGGGGCAGGGCGGGCGAGTGGCCGTGGGCCGGCTTCCGGAAGAGGCGTCGCAACGGCAGAGGCGTCGCAACGGCTCGAGGGCACACCGCGCCGAGTGGCGCTGGTGGTATTGCTGGCGGACGCCGTGGTCTTCACGGTCTTCGGATTCACGCTCCTGCGGCGTCGCCTGGTGCTGCCGCTGCGCAGGCTGCGCGATGCCGCTGAGGCGATCGCCCGGGGCGAGTGGGGGGCGCGGGTGGCCGTCGAAGGGGCCGGTGAGACGGCGGACCTGGCTCAGTCCTTCAACACCATGACCGAGGCGCTGGAGACGCGCACCGAGGCGCTGGAGAAGGCGGTGGCCGATCTCCGCACCGCCAATCGCGATCTGCGTCAGGCCCGGGCCGGGCTCGATCGGGCGGAGCGCATGGCCGCCGTGGGTCGGCTCGCCGCGGGGGTGGCCCACGAGGTCGGGAATCCCATGGGTGCGATCCTGGCCTTCCTG
>JAFDET010000299.1 GCA_019310195.1 Deltaproteobacteria bacterium | reverse complement strand
ACCGCCAGATGGATATTCATGGAGATGGTGATGATCAACATCAGCGCCAGGAAGTTCGACGAGATGACGGTGACTTCCCAGCCGATCAGGCCGAGCATGCCGATCATGACCGCGGTCGCGTAGAAGCAGCTCAGCAGCGGAAGGACCACCCAGCGGATCCTTCGAAAGATCAGGATCAGGACGAAGACGAGAAACAGCAGCACACTGGCGCCGAAGATGCTCAGGTCGTTCCTGACGAAGGTGATCATGTCGTCCGCAATCATCTGCATCCCACCCAGGTGCAGCTCGCCGTACTCCCGGTAGCCGTCGATGGTCGAGCGGACCGCTTCGATGGTCTGGTGGTGCCGATCGCCCGCCACCTTGCTGGCTTTCTCGTAAGCGGCCGAGAGGTTTGCCAGCTCACGGTCTTCCTCGGGCCCCAGCTGCCCCGATCCCTTCTTGATCAGCAGCTCGTTGCGCGCCGCCTGAAGAGCCTCGAGGTTCTCATCTCGCTTCAGGCTGACCAGCACGGCGGCCGTCTGACCGTCGCTGCTGATGATCAGGTCCTGGTAGACGGGGCTACTGGTCAGCTCCTCCAGGGCGCGCTCACGGTCGATGGTCGGAGATTCCAGCGTCTGGACATCGTTCGCCATCTCCTGAAGCGGCACGTCCGAGCTCTTCACCAGCGGGGCGTCGAGAATGCTCAAGACGGAGTCGACGTTCTCAACTGCGCGGAGCTCGTCTCGCAGCCGCCCCAGATGCGACAGGGATTCGTCCGAGAACAGGTCACCGAACGCGTCGAAGGTGACGATCAGGATCGACAGGGTCGGGTACCGGGCGTAGACCTGGCGAAGCAGGTGGAGATCTTCGTCGTTCTCCAGCAGCAGGGAGTCGGCCGAGGCGTCGAGTGCGAAGTCCTTGGCGTGGTAGGAGAAGAAGGCGAGCAGCGCGAGCAGGACGGCAAGCGTGGTCCGAGGGCGAGTCAGGATGAAGCGGTGATAGGCATCGGACAACCGTGCAGGGAGGGCGGCCATCCACGCATGTTACATGGGCGAAGATCCGCGGCAAAGCTGCCCGAGAAGCAGTGCTTGCTAGGGCGTGTACCAGATCGGCGAGGTGTAGGCCCGCTCCTGGATGGTGGGCGGGTGGCCGGTCTCCGCGGGATCGATGCCGAGTGCGATGGCGTCGAACAAGGTGTGACGCGGAGTCGGAATCTGGATCACGCGCGCGTAGTAGAGAGCGAGCTTCGAGGGATCGAACTCCGGATCCGTCCACACTGCCAGTAGCTGCGCATCGCCGATCGAGTTGGCGTACCCACCCGTCTGGATGTCGACGGTGTTGCCGACGGGCGGAAGCTTGCCGTCGGCGCCCGGGGTTCGCCCGTCGGACCAGGCCACCTCGAACACCTTCTCGCTTGGCAGCCCCTCCTCGTCGACCCAGCCCTTCACGATCTGGATGCGGTCGAGGTTGGCGTCGACCGGGTCCTTGAGGGCGGTGACCAGGAAGGTCGGCGCCCCGCTCTCTGGCGGAGAGGTGAGGTCTCCGCCCATCGGCACGCCCTTCTGGTACCCGACCCGGGCGGCGCCGGCTCCCAGCTCGTCTCCCTGACGGAAGTCCCACCCGCCGAAGAAGCGCACCTGGATGCGCGGGCCGGTGGTGGCGTACACCTCTTTCCGCTGCATCGCGTCGAAGAGCGATGCGCGGGTATTCTCCTCGGCCCAGACTCCCACCAGCCCGGCGGCCCCCATGTCCCAGCCGGGTGTCCCGGGGATGATGTCCTCGGACTTGCTCTCCGGCGTCGAGTCGAGCGCCATCTTGCCTTGGAAGTTGTCCTCCTCGGCCGAGGACATGGCGGTGTGTGAATCGGTGGAGCCGATCATCCCGAACTTGTAGGGATTCGTGCCGATCACGGCCTCGACGACCAGGCCCCGAATCAACGCGCCGCGTGCGTAGTCGCCCACCTTGGCGACCCGCTCGATGTCGGACTCGATCAGCTCGCGCTGCTCAGGTGTCAGCTGTCCGAGGAAGGCGTCGGTGAACACGAACTGGCTCTCGGCACCCTCGACCGCGATCAGGTGGTCGTAGGTTTCGTAGTCGGCGAACTCGTCGGTCGGCGAGAGCAGGGGGTGGGTCTCGGAGTCTCCCTTGATCTGCGTCATCTCGACGATGGGCTCCCACTTCATCCGCTGCTCGGCGTACTCCGGCGTCAGCGGGTTTCCGGGGCTGTCCTGCAGCGGGAACATCAAGCCCTGGCTGATGTTCGAGTTGTGGGGGATCGCCAGCAAGTGAGCGCCCGTCGCCTGGCTGGTGTTCTCGAGCCACTTCCACAGGTCCTCGGGCTTGTCGCTATCGAGACTGGAGAAGGGAATGAACTGATCGCCGGTCTCGCGGCCCTCGCGCATCACGATCACGCGGTGCAGGTTCGCGCCATTGGGGGTGGAGCTCCACTCCCAGCCCATGAAGGCGGTGAAGCTGCCCGGATCGTCGTGGCGGTCCGCCGCGTCCATGATCTCACCCCAGACGGTGCGGCTCACCTCCGGCGAGTTGAGGTCGGGGTTGACTGGAACGACCCCGTTCACCTGGGCGATCAGCTCGCCGAAGACCTCGAGTTCCTTGCCGGCGGCTGCCATCTCCTGGTAGCGCTTGCCGGTGGGGGTGCCGGTCACCAGCGGATCCCCCTGGAGGATCTTCGGCACCACGCCCATGAACTCGGCGTGGTCGGAGACGACCAGGAAGTCGAGCGGCGTACCGATCTGGATGCGGGCGCGGTGGTAGGGATGGATGACCGGCAGACCCTTGGCGAAGCGATAGGCGGTGTCGGGGTCCGCCGTGCGGTTCTGCATCAGGAAGGCGTCCGGCGAGTAGGAGGTGTGGAGGTGCGTATCGCCCCAGTACAGGCTTCGACGGGGGTGGGACTCCGGGAGTGTGGCTTCGGCAGCGTCCTGCGGGGGGGCGGGCGCCACCGCTTGCGGCTCGGCGACCTCGGAGGGGGCCTCTTGCTCCACGGCCGAATCGCAGGCCGCGAGCAGGAGTCCGATGGCTGCGAAGGCCAGCAGTGTGCCGGGTCGGATGCGCATGACGATCTCCTTCTGCGCGTTACAGATCGTTGACGCGATACTACAGCCGGTTTCGTGGGTTCTCAAATCATCGGAGCCGGTCCAAGGCTTCGCCCGGGAGGATCTCGCCGCTAACCCCGGATCATGATCAGCAGCATCTTGAAGCGCTCGATGGCCTTGACTGCGTGGGGAACGTCGGCGGGCATCAGCACCGTCTCACCGGCCTGCGCGAAGACGGATTCACCGCCGATCACCAGCTCTGCGCGGCCGTCGAGCAGCTGGACGTGGGCGTCGAAGGGCGTGGTGTGCTCGCTCAGCTCTTCGCCCTGGTCGAACGCGAAGACCGTGAGTGTGCCGGCCTTGGACTTGACCAGCGTCCGGCTCACCACCGCGCCGGGAGCGTAGTCCAGCAGCTCGGCCAGCCTGGTGGGCGCAGCCGGCTCCAGGGCGCCTTTCGATCGTTTGGGACTCGGTTCGCTCACGCGGCCCTCCTCACACCTCGATACCGTCAGGATACACGAAGTCTCCCAGGGCGGGCGTTCATGGTACGCTTGCCCCGGGCATTCGGTGGCAAAGGGAGGCCGGTGATGGCGGAGACCACGGTTCTTTGTGAAATCGAGGATGGCGTGGCGGAGCTCACGCTCAATCGGCCCGAGCGCATGAACGCCTATACACCGCAGATGGGGGCGGAGCTGGTCCGGGCCTTCCGGCGTCTGGGCGAGGACGACTCGGTGCGGGTCATCGTGGTGACCGGGGCCGGGCGTGCCTTCTGCGCCGGCGCCGATCTCGGGCGTGGTGATGAGACCTTTGCGGGTCGCGAGACGGAC
>JAFDET010000298.1 GCA_019310195.1 Deltaproteobacteria bacterium | reverse complement strand
CCGTTGCGGCGCCTAGGATACACCGTCCGGCAAGTTGCCAAGAGCTGATTCCGAGGGCCCCGGTGGCGTCCGACATGCCGGGCTCAGGCGCCTCGGAGGCGGCGGAAGAAGCTCCGCACGTCCTCCACCAGCAGCTCCGGCTGCTCCAGGGCCGCGAAATGGCCGCCCCGGGGCATGTCGGTCCAGTGGACGATGTTGTAGAAGCGCTCGGCCCAGCGGCGCGGGCAGCGGACCACCTCGGCCGGAAAGGCCGCATGCCCCACCGGCGTCTCCAGGAAGGGCTGCGGGCCGAAGGCCTCGGAACACCGCGTCTCGCGGTAGAGGCGGCCTGAGGAGCCCCCGGTCCCAGTCAGCCAGTAGACCATCACGTTGGTGAGCAGCGCGTCGCGAGACACGGCGTTCTCCATGCGCCCTTCACAGTCCGTCCAGGTCCGGAACTTCTCCGCGATCCAGGCCAGGAGTCCCAGCGGCGAGTCGACCAGCGCGTAGCCCAGGGTCTCGGGCTTCGTGGACTGGATCTGCGCGTAGCCCGACTCCTCGTTCACGTAGTGCTGGAAGCCGGCCCACATCGCGGCCTCCGCTTCGCTCATCTCCTGCAGCGCCTGGGCGTCGGGCGGGGTTGCGAAGAGGAAGTTGAGATGGATGCCGGCGCAGTGCTCCGGGTCCTGGCGCGCGATGAACTGGCTGACGAACGAGCCCCAATCGCCCCCCTGCGCCCCGTACCGCGTGTAGCCCAGGCGGGCCATCAGCTCCGCAAAGGCACGGCCGATCCGGAGCGGGTTCCAGCCGCGGGATTCGAGCGGCGAGGACCAGCCGAAGCCGGGTAACGACGGGCACACCACGTGGAAGGCGTCCGCCGGATCGCCGCCATGCGCGGCGGGGTCGGTCAGGGGCCCCAGGATCTCGAGGAACTCCACGATCGACCCCGGCCAGCCGTGGCTGAGGATCAGCGGAAACGCGTCCGCGGTCGGCGAGCGCGCGTGGAGGAAGTGGATGGGCTGGCCGTCGATCGGGGTGCGAAAGTGATCGAACCGGTTCAGCGCCTTCTCGTGGACGCGCCAGTCGTATGACTCGAGCCAGGCGTCGGCCAGCTCACGCAGGGCCCCCTGCTCGATGCCGTAGGCCCAGTCGGCGTCGTCCAAGGGCGCCGGCCAGCGGGTCTGCTGAAGCCTCCGGCGCAGGTCGTTCAGGTCCTCGTCCGGAATCCGGATCTCGAAGGGCTCGATGGCAGCGCTCATCGGGACGTGCGGATCCCCTCGCGACCGAAGCTCCGCAGCGAGGCCTGGATCGGGTCTTCACTCCAGGGCCGCGGGCTCCGGATCTCGTACGGCAATGCGAGCTTCATGCGCAACTCCGCGGCCGGCGGCCGCCGCCCGGAACCGTAATCGAGGCGGGCCGCACGCGCGAATGTCGCTCAGGCGACACGTCGGGGTGACGATAGAACCGGGGTCGGTCCCATGCGGGACGCGAGGAGCGCCCATGCCCGAGCCCAGCATCAAGGGAACCCTGGTCCAAGCCGCCGTCCGCGAGCTGCGCGAGCTGGAGCAGCAAGACACCGTGTCTCGCGCCACACTGGAGCGCGACCTCAAGCCCGACGACCTGGAGCTTCTGGATGACGACCTCCTGGTCAGCGCCTGGTACCCCATGGCCAGCTACGGCCGCATGCTCGAGGTCATCGCCACCGCCAAGGGTCGGAACGGGGACCAGGACTACGTCGAGACTGGGCGCCAGAGCGCGCAGCGCCTGGTGGAAATGGGCCTCTATCGCCAGCTCGACGAGCGCACTGCGGAGCGTTGGGAAGAGCGGGTGGGCAAGCTGCTGCTCTCGGTCGCTTCGCTGCTCTGGAACTTCGGCGGCTGGGAGTGGCTCGGAATGGACGAGACCGGCTTCCGGATCCGCTTCCAGGGTGCGTCGCCCATGCCGCGCAGCTACGCGCTGCGCACCCAAGGCTTCGTCGAGTACCTGGCCGCTCGCGCGGCGGGCAGCCCGGTGCGAACGCAGATGCAGCGCAGCGCCGACGGCAACACCCTCGAGTTCCGCTGCCACAAGCAGCTCTAGCCCGTCTCCCGAAGGACACAGCGCGTCCCGCCCCGCTCCATCTCCACCATGCAGAGGTTGCAGGGCACGCAGCGCGAGCGATCCAGCTCCCCTGCGCGCATCCGCTGGACGAGGTCCGGATCGCGGATCAGCGCCCGCCCCATGGCCAGGAAGTCGAAGCCCTCCTCGAGCGCCGCTTCCATGGTGTCCAGGCGCGTGACGCCGCCGAGCAGCATGAGCGGCATGGACACGGCCTCGCGGAAGCGCCGCGCCAAGGGCAGGAAGAAGGCCTCCTCGAAGGGATACGGCCGGATGAACTTGCGCGCGAAGAAGCGCATGCCGATCCGCGCGAGCCTGTGCTGCTGGTTCGCGATCATCTCCTTCAGCGGCACATCGCCGCGCATCAGGAAGAACGGCGTGCGGCTGGTGTGGCCGCCGGTGAGCTGAAGCGCGTCCATGGAGCCGTCGGCCTCGATCCAGCGCGCCACCTGTACGCCGTCGTCCAGGGTGAGGCCGCCCTCGAATCCGTCCTCCATGTTCAGCTTGGCCCAGACCGCCGCCTCGCCGCCGGCGGCCTCGCGGACGGCGCGCAGCACCTGGCGCGGGAAACGCGCCCGGTTCTCCAGGCTCCCACCCCACTGATCCGTGCGCCGATTGTTCCACGGACACAGGAACTGGGACAGCAGGTAGCCGTGACCCAGGTGCACTTCGATGCCGTCGAAGCCCGCCTCCACCGCCATGCGCGTCGCTTCGGCGAAGCCGCGGGTCAGGCGTTCGAACTCCGCCTCGTCCATGGCGCGGGCGAAGGTCTGTGCGTGGGGGCTGAAGGTGCGCGACGGGCCCACGGGGCGCTGGCCCATGGCGTGGGGGCTGGCGAACCAGCCTGCGTGGCCCAGCTGGATGGCGGCCCGAGCGCCTTCGGCATGGATCGCATCGGTGAGCTCCCGCAGGCCGGGAAGCGCCTCGTCGCGCATCCACATCTGGTGCTTGAAGGTCCTGCCCTCGGAGGTGACCGAGCAGTAAGCCAACGTGGTCATGGCCACGCCGCCCGCCGCGAACTCGCGGTGCCAGGCCACCAGCGGATCCGTCACCAGGCCGTCCCGGGACATCCCCTCGTTGGTGCCGCACTTGACCACGCGGTTGCGCAGCTCCAGGGGGCCCAGCCGTGCGGGAGTGAAAGCGCGCATCTGCGCTCGCTCGGTCATGACGGAAGGGCTCCGTTTCGCGGGGAAGAGCGCCAGAAGATACAATGGCCGGCCCGCACCGGGAGGCCCGCATGCAGATCCCCTTCTACTACGACTACGCCTGCCCCTGGGCCTACCTGGGAAGCTGCCGGGTCGAGGCCTACTTCGGCGACCTGGGCGTCGACCTGGACTTCCGGCCCGTCCGCCTGGCCGACCTGAAGGAGCCCACGACGGGAACGGCCCCGCCGCCCGGCGCGCGCAAGAAGAAGGCCTACCGCGACGACCTGCTGCACTGGGCCGAGCTGTGCGGTGCCGAGTTCTCGCCGCGCGCCGGCGAGGCCCGGGCCGACACGCGGCTGCTGCTGCAGGCAGCCCTGGTAGCCAAGGACGCCGGCCGGCTGCGCGAGTTCCACTACCCGGCATACCGGGCGCGCTGGGCGGAGGCCCGCGACGTGGCGGATCCCGAGCTCGTATCCCAGTTGCTCGCCGGCCACCCTGGCCGCGCGTCTGGACGCAGACACCCGCGAGGCGATCGAGCGCGGCGTCTTCGGCGTTCCCACCGTCTTCGTGGGAGACGAGATGTTCTGGGGCAACGACCGTTTCGAACTGGCTCGCCACTACATCCGAAAGGCCCTCGAGTAGAACCATGAGCGAAGAGACAGCCAACGAGGCGATTCGCCGCGTCCTGGACGGTACGACCTGGGAAGAGTTCTGCGACGGGCTCAAGGCGGCCGGAGCCGTGATACTGTCCGAAGGCGCGCCCGACGACCCGCTCGACCGCGCCGAGGGCTGGCGCTACCTGACGCGGCTCACGCGCGGCGCGCTGGAGACCTTCGTCGAGTTCTCGGACCCGGCGGTACCCGAGTTCCGACGCACCGCCAGCGAGACCATCAAGATGGGTCTCGACAACCCGGACAACGTCTACCTGAACACGCAGATCAAGGGGAGCTGGGACTACCGCATCCGCGGCAACCGGGGGTCGGTGCACTACCTGGGCTTCGGCTCCCAGGCGGGCAACTACGGCACCACCGGCAGCCTCAACACGACCGGCTACCTGGAAGCCAAGGACATGGAGATCGCGCCCGACGGCAGCTTCGAGATCATCGCCAGCAGCCGCGAACACCCGGGCAACTGGCTGCCCATGAAACCCGAGACGCGGATGATCCAGATCCGCCAGACCCGCCTCGACCACGCGAACGAGAAGCTGGCCGAGGTGTCCATTGAGCGGATCGACGCCCCCGGACAGGCGCGGCCCGTGGACCCGGAGCGGTTGGACCGCATGCTGATGGGCGTCGTGGCCTTCGTGCGGGGATGCTCGGGACTCTTCCACGGCTGGGCGAAGGACTTCCAGAAGCACACGAACGAGTTGCCGCGCTTCGACCCGGACACGGCCTTCGCCGCCGGCGGTGACCCCAACATCGCCTACTACCACAGCTACTGGAAGCTCGAGCCCGACGAGGCGCTGGTCATCGAAGCCACCCCGCCGGAATGCGACTACTGGAACTTTGCGACTACTGGAACTTCCAGCTCACCAACCACTGGCTCGAGTCGCTGGACTACCGCAGCTTCAAGATCCACGTGAACAAGCACACGGCCGTCTACGCAGACGACGCCTCGGTGCAGGTGGTGGTGGCCCATGAGGACCCGGGCCACCCCAACTGGCTCAACACCTGCGGTCACCGCCAGGGCGGCATGTGCTGGCGCTGGATCCGCGCCTCGGAGCACCCGCAGCCCCACACCCGGGTGGTCAAGCTGGAGAGCCTGCGTGGCTGAGTTCCCCTTCGACGAAGAGTCCGTACTGGAGGCTGCCCGACAGGCCACCGGGCTCTCGGACTTCGCCGGAGAGAGCTTCCGGGAGGGCTTGAGGGTTCTCCTGGAAACCTACGAGAAGACAGCGGATTTCAACGAGAAGGGGCGCAAGCGCAATTGGCGCCGCCTGGTGCAGCTCCTGTCCACCCGGCTTCGCGTGCAAGCGGCCTTCGCCCGCCACCCGGAGATCCGGGAGCGCGAGATCCGGCGCCCCCTCTACCTGACCGGGCTGCCGCGCACCGGGACTTCGGCGCTCTTCAACCTGCTGGGCGCGGACCCCGCCGCGCGGCCGCTGCTGCTGTGGGAGGCGATCTTCCCCGATCCGCTGGAGGACCTGCCCGAAGGCGAGCTCGACCCCCGCTATCTGGCGATCAAGCAGCAGTACGACCGCATGCGCGAAAAGAATCCGGACTTCAACAAGATCCACTTCGCCTCGGCCGACACGCCCGAGGAATGCGTACTGCTGCAGGCGCACACCTTCTGCGACGTGCAGATGGGGATCGAGGTGATGATGGAGCCCTACGCCTCGTGGTTCCAAGCACAGGACCTGCACGCCCCCTACGCGTACTACCAGGATCTGCTCAAGCTCCTGGACTGGCAGCGGCCCGGGGAGCGCTGGCTCCTCAAATCGCCCGCCCACCTCTGGGCCGTCGACGTCCTGACCGAACGCTTCCCCGATGCGTGCCTGATCTTCACCCACCGCAACCCGCTGGATGCCATCGCATCTGCGTGCAGCCTGACCGATGCACTCATGGCCGCGCGCGAGAACCACGATCCGAAGCGGCTCGGCCCCCTGGTGCTGGAGTACTACGCGCGCTCGCTGGAGCGAGGTCTGGCGGCGCGGGATGCCGGCGACCCGGCGCGCTTCTTCGACGTGGACTACCGCGCGTTCCTGACCGACCCCTTCGCCGCAGCAAAGGGCATCTACGACCACTTCGCCCTGCCCATGCCCGACAACGTGGAGCAGGCGCTGCAGGCGCACGTGGCTGCGCATCCCCAGGGCAAGCACGGCCGCCACGAGTACTCGTTGCAGGAGTTCGGGCTGGACGCAGACACGGTGCGCACGCGCCTCGCCGGCTACATCGACCGCTTCGCCCTGCCCTGCGATCCTTAGCCGGGCCTCCTGCTCGCTTACGGCTCGCTGCGCGCCAGCAGCCTGAGGGCTGCTGGCTTGCAGTTCCGCCGGGACCTTCGCGCGTCAGTCGGCCACGCTCATCGCCATGCGTGACTGGTCCACGAAAATGGGGGACGACCAGGCGCGCTCCTGGATCGGCGCCAGGCAGTCGTCGTCCAGAGGGGTGCGCGAGTCGCCGTAGCAGGGCGCGACGCTCACCGCGTTGCCCCGCTCGTCGAAGCGCGTGCGCAAGCTGGCGCCGTTGACCGCCGGCGTCTCCTCCTGGACCGCGCGCACGTAGTAGACCGCCGTAGTAGACCGCATCGCGCGCCGAGGTCACGAACTCGGGGTCCTCGAAGCGCACCACGCAGCCGGCCGGATCCGGCTCGCAGGCGAAGCGGCGCCACGGGTCCTCGATCAAGGCCTCCACCGGCTCACCCGGCTCGGCCTGGGGCCGGATGCGCACCACCTCGATGGCCACGATCGGATGGCGCTGGTCGGAGGGGTGGTAGCACTGGCCCCGGCACAGGTACTCCAGCCGCTCGGGCGAGAGCGCCCGGGTGCTCGGGTCGGGACAGCCGTCCTGCTGGACGAAGGAGCCCACGGCCCGGACCTCGAAGCGCGGCGCCTCCGCCATCCGCACCTGACTGCCCATGGGCACGGTCTCCTGCGGATCGTTCACCAGGTCGAACCAGAGCAGGATGCGCGGGCCGCTGGTGCCATAGATCTCGCCCCGGTCGAGCGCGGCCCACACGGCCTCGCGGCTGCGCCCTTCGGAGTGCACGGCGGCCAGGCCTCCCGGGTACAGGAAGCTCCCCACGCGCTCCGTGTCTGCGCCCAGCAGGTTCACGAGCCGCACGGCCTGCTCCTGCCGCTTGTAGGGCCGGTCCGGCTCTGCGTCGGGCGCGAAGGTCGAGAGGCGGCTGCGCCGCAGCAGCCACTCGTAGAACGCCGAGCGGGCGCCCGTGCTTTCGGTCATCTTGCGGCGCTCGTACTGCTTGTAGCCGGTTCCCGGCCGCGCCGAATGGTTGTCGCTGGAAGCGATGAAGCTCCAGCGGAAGCGCCGCGGGTCGCCGTCTTCGTCGGTCTCGTCGAAGTTGGACAGGGCCAGGGCGTACTGGGCGGAGCCGCCGGGCCGATAGTTCAGGGACGGCTTGAAGCAGTCGCGGCACTGGTCGCAGTCGAGCCAGTCCTCCGGCGACGTGTCGGGAAACACCATGCGCGGCGCCACTCCCGACTCGGCCGCGTACTGGCGGGCCAGCACGACCAGCTCCTCGCACTCCTCCGAGGAGCGATCCCCGCAGCGCTCGCGCATGATCTCGCCGGCGCGCCAGCAGCAGGGCAAGAAGCCCGGCGTCGGCTCCGGGCAGAAGGGCTCGCCGTCCCCGTCCGTCAGCGTGGCACGCCACGGC
>JAFDET010000297.1 GCA_019310195.1 Deltaproteobacteria bacterium | reverse complement strand
GGAGATCCTTCAGCGCATCAGCCAGGAGATCGGGCGGGTCGTCGTGGGACAACGCGACCTGGTCGAGGGGCTTCTGGTGGCGCTGGTCTCGGGGGGCCACGCCCTGGTGGAGGGTGTTCCCGGCCTGGCCAAGACCACCGCGGTGCGCACCCTGGCCCAGGTGCTGGGGCTGGGCTTCGGCCGCATCCAGTTCACGCCCGACCTGCTGCCCGGCGATCTGATCGGCACGCCGGTCTACGTGCCCGATCAGCGCCACTTCGTGGTGCGCCGGGGACCCATCTTCACGCCGGTCCTGCTCGCCGACGAGATCAATCGCGCACCGGCCAAGGTGCAGTCGGCGCTGCTCGAAGCCATGGAGGAGCGGCAGGTCACGATCGGCGACGAGAGCCTGGAGCTTCCGGATCCGTTCTTCGTGATGGCCACCCAGAACCCGGTGGAGCTGGAGGGAACCTATCCGCTTCCCGAGGCGCAGATCGATCGCTTCCTGCTCAAGCTCGTGGTTCCGTATCCCAGCGAAGAAGAGGAGCGCGAGATCGTGAAGCGCGACGCCCCCGAACCTCCGGCGGTGCGAGCCGTGGCCGATGCCCGGAGCCTGCGGGAGCTGCGGCGCGCAGCAGCCCAGGTGCACGTGGCGCCCGAGGTGATCGACTACGCCGTGCGGCTTGCCCGCGCCACGCGCGACCCGGCCGCGGTGGGCGCGCACGTCGAAACACCCGACGGGCGCAGGTGCGATGCGTGCGTGGCGTTGGGGGCATCGCCCCGGGCCTCGATGTACCTGGTGCGAGCCGGGCGCGCTCGCGCGCTGCTGGACGGGCGCAGCTTCGCCACGCCCCACGACCTCAAGCGCGTGGCTCGCGACGTATTGCGTCACCGCATCGTGGTGACGTACGAGGCCGAAGCCGACGGCATCGTCCCGGAGGCGGTGGTCGAGTCGGTGCTGGCCGCAGTCGAGACGCCCTAGGACTCACGCCGATGGCCCCCCGCGCAACGCGCTCCCTTTCCCACGAAGAGCTCTCGCGGGCCGCGCGGATCCTCAGCCTGCGCAGCCGTCGCGAAGCCACGGGGCTGTTCGCCGGCAACTACACCAGCGCCTTTCGGGGCGGCGGTCTCGAGTTCGAGGAGGCCCGACCCTACGTGCCCGGCGACGATGTCCGCACCATCGATTGGAACGCCACCGCGCGCAGCGCCGAACCCTTTGTGAAGCGCTTCCGCGAAGAGCGCAACCAGACGCTGCTGTTCGCACTCGATGTTTCCGCGTCCATGGGCTTCGGCTCCCAGGGTTGCGCCAAGGCCGACACGGCCGCGCACGCCCTGGCCCTGATGGCCGCCGCCGCCGGGCGCGCCGGTGATCGCACCGGGCTCGTGGCATTCGATCACCGCGTGCGCGCGCGGGTTCCCATCGGCCGGGGCGGCGGACACAGCCTCCAGGTGATCCGGACCGCGGTTCAGGCGGCCGGCTCGAGCCGCAACGGCACGCGCTTGCGGGTGGGGCTGCGCGCCGTGGCGGCCTCCACACGCCGCCGAGCGGTGGTGGTGGTGATCTCGGACTTCCGCGACCCGGAGCTGTTTCCCGAGACGGGGGCATTACAAGCCAGTCGGCTCGGCGCGGCCTTCGGCGACCTGGTCTCCCGACACGACGTGGTGGCGGCCGTGATCGGCGACCCGCGCGAGGAAGAGATCCCGGCGGCGGGCTCCATCCGTCTGGTGGACCCTGAGGCTCCCGGACGAACCTGGCTGCTGCACAGTGGCTCGCAGCGCGCCCGCGAGCGCTACCGCGCAGCCTGCAGCCGGCGGCGACAACACATCAACCACTCCCTGCGCCGCGTGGGTGTGGACCCGGTCTGGCTGCGCACGGACCGCAACCCGCTCTTCCGATTGGGGAGCTTCTTTCACGAGCGCGCCGCGCGCCGAACCCGGGGAACCCGATGACGGGCGCAGCACGCCGCCGGGTCGCCCGCGGGCTGGCGGTTCTCGCCCTGTCCACGGCGGCGTGCGGCGAGCCCCCGCCCCCCGCGGCTCCCACCACGTCGCGGGCGACCTGGATTCTCGAGCCGCCGCGCATCGCCCTGGGTCAGGTGGCGGTGATCGAGCTCGCCGTGGTGACACCGCCCGAACAGCAGGTGCGGCCCTTCGCAGCCAAAGGCGAGATCCCGGGCTTCTGGTTGCTCGAAACCGAGGCCCTGCCCGTCGAAAAGCAGGCCTCGCGTTGGATCCACCGCACGCGGCTTCGCGTGCGCGCGCGCGACGTGGGTCGCTTCGTGTGGCCGGGAGGTCACGTCCAGGTGGAGGGCGCCGGTGACCGGGTCGAGAACCTGCCGCTTGACGACCTGACCCTGAACGTGGGCTCGCAGCTCTCCGAATCCCCGGAACGGCTGGCGCCCTTCGAGCTGCGCGGCGTCGGTGCGCCCGCTGGAACCCGCTCCACGCTGGTGGCCGCCGCCGGCGGCGCGGGCGTCGCACTGGCCGCCGTGGCGGGAGTGGTTCTCATCCGCCGGCGACTCGGCCGCCGGAAGCCACTCGCCCAGCCGACGCGGGAACCCGCCGCGCCCCCCTGGATCGAGACCCGCGTCGCGTTCACCCGGGCGAGGAGCCAGGAGCCGCGCGAGGCCGCCCACACCGTGGCGGTGGCACTTCGCCGCTACATGGGACGCCGCTTCGGTGCCGATACCCTGGCGCGAACCACGGAAGAACTCGACGCCGCGACCCCTCCGTTCACGGCCACCTCGCGCTGGCCGGCCTTCGTCGCGATCCTGCGCGGACTCGACGAGTTCCGGTTCCGCCCCGGGACCGACACGCCGGCGGTGGCCGACCGCGTGCGCGCGCTGGTGGACGAGGCCAACGCCTTCGTCGAAGACACGATTCCGCCCGGGTCCCGCTCGTGAGTTCCTGGCTCGCCGGTGCGCTGCAGACCCTGGGAATCGAAGCCCTGGAACGGCCAGGGTGGCTGCTGTTGATTCCCCTGGCTCTTGTCGTCGTCGTCGTGATGTCGCGCGCGCAACCGGTCTCCATCGCGTGGCCGGGCCTGGAGGAGGCGCGGCTCGCCGGCGCCAGGCGCACCGACCTCACGCGCGGCATCGCACTCGGCCTGCGCGGCCTGGCTCTCGCGGCCCTGGCCCTGGTGCTGGCCGGACCCGTCGGCGTGCATCGCGCGCCGCCCGAGCCTGGGCACGGCCTGGATCTCGTGCTGGCCGTGGATGCATCGGGCAGCATGCGGGCCCTCGACGCGCGCAGCGAGGGGCAGTGGCGCACGCGCCTGGATCTGGCGCGCGAGGTGGTTGCGCGCTTTGCCGAGCAGCGCGCCGCGGAAGGCGACCGCGTCGCCCTGGTGGTATTCGGCGAAACGGCCTTCACCCAGTGTCCGCTGACCAGCGACGGCGCCCTGCTGGGCGCCGCCCTGGAACGTGTGGACGCCGGTGTGGCCGGCGAGGCCACCGCCCTGGGCGACGCCGTGACGTTGTCGGTCAAGCGCGCCCTGGCCGGCGCCACCCCGGGTGCCCCCCGCGGCGCCGGCCGGGTCGTGGTGTTGCTCACCGACGGCCGCAACAACGCCGGCGCCGTTCCGGTGGAGGCGGCGGCCGCCCTGGCTGCCGCCGAGGGCATTCGCGTACACACGGTGGGCATCGGAACCGCGGGCGAAGAGGTGGCGATGGAGACGCGCGGGCGCGCCGCCGGGCGCCGTCTGCAGTTCGAGCGACACGACGTGGATCACGAAACCCTGGAACGAATCGCCGCGGTGACGGGCGGTCGCTTCTTTCCCGCCCGTCGCTCGGCCGATCTCGCGCGCGTCTACGCCGAAATCGACGCACTCGAGCGCGTAACCCGACGCGAGCCCGCGCGCGTGCGCCACACCCAGCGGCCCGAGCCCCTGCTGGC
>JAFDET010000065.1 GCA_019310195.1 Deltaproteobacteria bacterium | reverse complement strand
CCGGAGCAGACCGTGGGTCTCTTCGTACGCAGCGACACCAACGTCGAGGATCTGGACAACTTCAATGGCGCAGGGCTGAATCTCACGCTCTTCAACCGGAGATCCCTGCAGGACGTCTATGCCGGGCTCAAGGAGGTGTGGGCATCGCCGTTCACCTATCGCTCGTTCTCGTGGCGGCAGACGCTGATCGACGAACCGCTTTGGGTGCTGCCTTCGGTGGTGATCCTCGAGAGCGTGCCGACCAAGAAGTCGGGGGTCCTGATCACGGCCGACCTCGATGGGCAGGACCAGACGAAGATGTTGGTCGCCACCTCGGAGGGCGTTGGCGGTGCCGTCGACGGGACGCCGGCGGAGACCGTGGTTTGGTCGCCCTCGGGCGTGGAGTTGGTGACGATGTTCAAGTCCCCGTACCGGCGGCTGCTGAAGCCGGGTGGCAGCGAGATCGTGCCCTCGACGGGGAGCGAGTACGTCCTGTCCGAAGCAGAGCTGAACGACCTGGTGACGACTGCCGCCCGCATCCGCGACACGTTCGCGTCCTCGCCAGGTAGCGATGGACGGGCGAGACCTTGGGACGTGGAGTTCGGCTTCGTCGACGGGAAGCTCTGGCTGTTCCAGGCACGGCCCTTCATCGGGAATGAGTCCCTGGCCAATGTATCCGCGCTGGCCGCCTACGAAGCGCCGCAGGCCGGCGGCGCCGAGCGGGTGTCGCTGGACGAGGTGCTCCGGTGAAGAGCCGGCTCGCGCGGATGGTGGCCGTGGCAGCCGCTGCCCTCTTCGCCGCTCCGAGGGTTGCGCACGCGGACGACGTCTCGCCCGCGGCGGAGGCCAGGCCGCCCGCGAAGACGCGACAACTGGTGGAGCCGCCGCTCTTCGGCAGCTACTACGAGCGCTGGGAGCCCACGTTCTACACCGGGTTTGCGCCGCGGGCAGACGAGCCCGCGCGAGTGCATCTGCACGTGGGTCGGGGAAACCAGCTGCGGATCACCCTGGTCCTGTCCGACGGTGTCCAGGAGAGCTACGCGCGCGATCTCATGCTGCGGCGCGACACCTACAGGGAACTGGTCGACTCGGGACGGATCGTGCTCACCCAGAACAGGGCGCTGACGGAGTTCGAGGGAGTGCTCGAAGAGCGGATGATCGAAAGCCTGATCCAGGGTGAGAACGAGGCGGGCCTGTCGCGAGGGTCGCTGCGCGCACGCAACGTGAACTTGATGAAGCGGCTGAATCCCGGGCGGGTCTTCGAGATCGAGATCTCGGAGCGGGCACTCATCGGGCAATGGAAAGCCCGGCTGCGGCCCGAGGACCGAGAGGGCGCGGAGCGGGATCGCGACCGGCGGCTGGGTCTGCTCAATGCGCTGTTGCCGACGCGGGTATGGATCACGGAAACGGACACCGGTACGCGGCTCGCGCTGAAGGCGCTGGTCGGCAAGGCGTTGGATGGCGAAGACCTGCGCGAGGACTACTTCGCGCTTTTGGAGCGGCTGCGCCCCGGGCTGTACCCGCGGAAGGACGGGAAGCTCGTCTTCGTGGAATTCACGGCGGTTTACCCGATCGGAACCTTCAACGACTATACGGAGTACAAGGGGCGCAAGATCCCGCTCTATCCGACTCCCGGGCGGCGGGCGTTGACGACCCACCAGCGAACCAAGACCGTCGATCACATTCCGACCGTGGCGGCCTACAGTTACTCGCCGTGGATCCCGTACATGCACGTCGGAACCACCCTGCACAACAGCTTCCATACCCTCTGGTGGCGCATGCGGGTGGAGCAGACGCCCTTCCTGCCGCGCGCCTGGCAGGACGCCGCAGAGGGTAAGCCGTACCTGTGGCTGCTCTCTCGGGGACCGATGTCGAGTGGGTGCACGCACCTGACGACGGGGCACATCGGCGAGCTTCGACAGGTGTTGCCGTCGGACACGGACAAGCTCTACGAGATCGATACCTTCTACAATCGATCGTACGATCTCGACGTGTTCGATATCGACGGCGATCTCCAGCCAGAGGTGATGGGGGTCCAGTACTTCATCGCGTACTCCCTCTCGAACAAGAAGCCGAAGCGGTTGCGCGTGAAGGACGAGCGCCTCAGCTACTACGACTGGCTCTACGCCGGGCAGCTCGAGCTGGACTCGGATGGCAGGGCGTGGCTGGCGGGGGTGCAGGACGGCCGTTTCGTCGAGCGAAGCGCCAGGAAGGGCGCGGAGTACGAGCGTATACCGCTCTACGAAGCGGCCTATCAGCCGGAGCGCTTCCAGTTCTACCGGATGGTCGACATTCCGTTCGCGCGGGAGCTGCGCAAGGTGGGCGCCGACCATCCGCTCCGCGATCCCGGTAAGCAGGCGCGTAGCGTCCCGCGGGTCGGTAGCCCCTAGGCGATGCGCGGCCTTGGCCGCACGGGTCAGGGGGTGGGCTCACACACGAAGATCGGAATGTCGCGGGACGTCCGGGTTCGATACTCGGCGTACGGTGCGTAGCTCCGGTCGCAGATGGGCCACAGCTCGGGCTTCTCGTCGGACGCCGCCAGCCGGGCCCGGAGCTTCATGCGCCGGCCGCGGTGGTTCACCTCGATGTCCGGGTGCTTGACCAGGTTGCCGTACCAGACGGGGTTCTTCGGTGCGCCGCCCTGGGAGGCCACCAGCAGAACGCCCTGGTGGTAGGGAACGTACATCAGGGGGATCGTCAGGGTGCGGCCGCTCTTCGCGCCGGTCATGGTGACGAAGCACACCTCGTCACCGCTCAGCTTGTTGAACAGCCGGCCGCCGGTCAGCCGGTGCAGGAAGACGTGGGAGCGCGTGACGGCCTTCATCAGCCAGCGCGGCGGGGGCTTGCCGGAGCCGGAAGGAGCGGGCGAGTCATTGACCATCGGGTTCCCCTCGAATTGCGGCGTCAGCGAGCCGTATGGGAAAGCCTACCGCAGAAGGGCGCCGCTCCTGAGCCCGGGCTCGATCCGGCGCCCCGCACCCGCTCGCGGGTCGAGGCCGCCCAGGCTGCTTTGGGCGGTCCGGCCTCACTCTGAGGCTCCGCGAGCGCCCCCATTCGCAGTACACTCCCCTGGGTGAGGTTCCTGGTCGCGCAGCTCATCGCGCTCCTGCGCCAACGGCCCGTTCAGCAAAACGCGCGCGTGATGGGGCTGTTCCTGTTCGCGCTCGCCACCATGCTGTCCATCTTCGCCGTGCTCTTCCACGTGATCATGGCGATGGAGGGGCAGGACCACACCTGGTTCACCGGCTTCTACTGGGCGCTTACGGTGATGTCCACCCTGGGGTTCGGGGACATCACGTTTCACACCGATCTGGGTCGGCTCTTCTCCATGGTGGTTCTCATCTCGGGGACGGTATTCCTCCTGGTGCTCTTCCCATTCATCGTCATCCAGTTCTTCTGGGCCCCTTGGATGAATGCCCAGGCGGCTGCGCGGGCGCCCCGCGCGCTCGCGGAGGAGACGGCGGATCACGTCATCCTCACTCACTACGACGAGGTCAGTGCTGCGCTCATCGAGCGCCTGGAGCACCGCCAGATCGACTACGTGCTGCTGGTGCCGAGTCGCGAGGAAGCCGGGAAGCTTCACGACCGAGGGCTGCGCGTGGCGGTGGGCATGCTGGACGACCCGGAGTCGTGGGAGCGAGTGCGCGCCAGGCAAGCCGGCCTCGTGGCCACCACCTGCAACGACTTCACCAACACCAACGCGGCCTTTACGGTGCGTGGCGTCGCCCCCGACGTGCCCATCATCGCCACCGCAGACGACCCCGCCTCCGTGGACATCCTGGAGCTGGCCGGCTGCACCCACGTGCTCCAGCTGGCGGAGGAGCTGGGTCAGGCTCTGGCGCGGCGCACCATCGGCGCGGATGCCATGACCCACACGATCGGCGAGTTCGGCCCGCTCGCCATCGCCGAGGCGACTGCAGCCCGCACGCCCCTGGTGGGAAAGACTCTGGCCGAGACGCGCCTGCGCCAGATCACGGGGCTCAACGTCGTCGGGGTCTGGGAGCGCGGGCGGTTCCAATCGGCGCTGGGATCCACGCGCATCACGGCGGGCACCGTGCTCGTCCTGGCCGGAACGCGGGACCAGCTCTTTCGCTACGACGAGCTCTTCGTCATCTACAATGTTTCGGCGGCCCCGGTGCTGATCCTGGGGGGCGGGCGGGTAGGCCAGGCAACGGGCCGCGCCCTGGCGGAGCGTGACATCGACTATCGCATCGTCGAGAAGAACCCGGCGCTCGTCGGGGATCCCAAGCACCACGTGCTGGGCAGTGCCGCCGAGATCGAAGTGATCGAGAAGGCCGGCATCATGGAGACACCGACGGTCATCATCACAACCAACGACGACGACCTCAACGTCTACCTCACCATCTACTGCCGGCGCCTGCGCCCCGACGTCCAGGTCATTACCCGGGCCTCCGTCGATCGAAACGTGGCGACCCTGCATCGGGCCGGTACCGACTTCGTCATGTCCTACGCGTCGATGGGTGCGAACACCATGCTGAACATGCTGAAGCGGGGCGAGATCCTGATGCTGGGCGCAGCGGGGTCAGCATCGTGGCGGTGATCCAGGGCGACGACATCCAGGTCAACCCCGACCCGCTCGTGCCGCTTCCCGATGAGGCGGAGATCCTGCTGATCGGCAGCGAGGAAGCCGAGGCCGGCTTCCTGGACATCTTCGCGCGCGCGTGACGGGCATGCGGCTCATGCGTGGCGGGATGCTGCTGCGGCAATCGTGGCGCCGGCTGCGAGATCGGAAGGCGAATGCTCGGGCCCCAGCCTGCGCCGCAATGAGGGAAGGGCTGGTGGAGTGGCACGGCCGGACCCTACCTTGAAGCCGCAATGCCGATCGATCCGGAGAAGGTGCAGCGCTTCCTGGCAGCGCGGCGCGAAGTCCAGCACGTCCGCCGCGTAGGCGCGGGAGCGTGGTCGACGGCTTTCTCGTTCGAGTGCGAGAGTCGGCGGCGGGTCATTCGCTTCGGCCGCCACGTCGAGGACTTCCGCAAGGACGAGCGGGCCGCGGAACTCTACGCTCCCCGCCTACCCGTGCCCCACGTGCTCGAGATGGGTGAAGCGTTCGAGGGCTACGCCTACGCGATCTCCGAATGGGCCGAAGGCGGAGCCATCGATCAGTTGTCCGAGCCCGAGCTGCGCAGGGCGCTGCCCTCGCTGCTCGATACCCTGGACGCCATCCGGGCCGTTCCACCGCCCGCAGAGCGTGGCTTCGGCTGGTGGTCGAGCCGGGGCAGGGCGCTCCACGACACCTGGCCGCAGGCGTTGCTGAGCCTCGTTGAGGATGCGGAGAACCCCCGGCTGGCCGGTTGGCGGGCGTTCCTGCACAGCAACGCCCAGGCGTCCCGGATCTTCGACCGCGCGGCCGGCCTGCTAGCCGACCGCGTGACGGCTTGCCCAGACGGAGTTCGTCACGCCATCCACAGCGACTTGCTCGCGGGAAACGTGCTCTCCGTCGATGGAACGGTCTCCGCCGTCATCGATTGGGGGAACTCGCTGGTCGGGGACTTCCTCTACGACGCGGCCTGGCTCGTGTTCTGGTCGCCGTGGCACCCGGGGCTGGATCCCGGGGTGGTCCTGAGCGAGACGCGACGACGCGGCGCCGAGACGGGCGCTGATCTCGCCAACTTCGCTGAGCGGCTTCTGGCCTGCCAGCTCCACACCGCCCTGGACTCCATGGCCTACAACGCATTCCGCCGCGACGAGACCCACCTGGCCGCGACGATTCGACGACTGCTGCCGCTGCTGGACAGCGCGGGTACCGGGTAGAGCCAAGACGGCCCGGCCTCTCGCTCCGCTGGGCTCAGGACGCCAGCGGCTCCAGCGAAACGATGGCGCCGCCGTCGACCAGCGAGCTGCGCAGGGCCGCCACGTCCAGTGCCGGCGGGTCGCTGCCCGCCTGCACGGAGAGGGCCGCTGCCGCGCCGGCAGCCTCGCCCATGGCCATGCAGGCCGGGATCTCCTTGGTGGCGTGGTGGACACGGTGGTCGGCGGAGATGCAGCGTCCGGCCACCAGCAGATTCGAGACCTCACGGGGCAGCAGGGCACCGTAGGGAATGTGGTAGAGGGCGCCGTACTTCGTCCAGTGGCCCGTCACCGCGACGGCGTCGGGCAGGACCACGTTCATGTCGCTGCGGGTCATGACGTGTCGACCCAGCAGGCGGCGGCTCTCGGTGATGCCGAGCTGGTCGGCCACCTCGCACAGGTGGGCGTCCTCGAATCCCGGAACCTCGCGGCGCAGCCGCTCGAACTCGGCCAGCACGCGGCGCCTGCACTCCAGCTCCGCGCGGGTCAGATCCTCGGGCCGCGTCGCGTCGATGCGTCCCACCTTCTCGATGGAGCCCCACGGAAACAGCACCTTGCCGGGGCCCACGGTTTGAAAGCAGCTGGCGCCCGCTGCCAGGGCGCGGTCCACATCGACGCCCCCTGCGGTGAACCACATCCAGGGAAGCACCTGCTCGGACTCGTGGGCGCAGCCCGCTCCATAGAAGACGTCGCCGTCTCCCGTGGCGTCGATCACCACGCGGGCGCGTACGGCAAAGCGTCCGGACTTGCCCTGGAAGGCCACCGCCTCGATCCGGTCTCCGTCGAGGATCGGCTCGCAGGCCCAGGCGTGGAGCAGCACGCGGGCGCCGGCCTCCTGCAACATCGCGTCGAGCACGCCCTTCAGCATGGCCGGGTCGTAGGCCACCGAGTAGCGGACCCGGTGCGGCGCGCGTCCCCAGACCAGGCCCCAGCGCTGGTCGCGTTCCACCAGGGCCGGATCGTCGCTGCCCCACTCGTCGGGGCTGGGATGGAAGGCGGCGCCGCGGGCATCCAGGAGCCCGACGGCCTCGTGACACAGGCCCGCCACCGCCTGCCTGCCTCGCCCGTCGTCCAGGCTGAGGAGCAGGATGATGAGCCCGCCGGTGGCCAGGCCGCCCAGGTAGCCGTGGCGCTCCACCAGCAGCACGTCGGCGCCGCGGCGCGCGGCAGCCACCGCGGCGGCCACGCCCGCGGATCCTCCGCCGACCACCAGCACGTCGGCCTCGTGGCGAATGGGGGTCTCGCGGGCCGGCTCGAGCAGGGTCGTCACGGGCGGAGTCTATCGCCTGCCGGGGGCCACCCCGAGGGCGCGGGCGCCCCGGGCATCCGACGGGCCTTGCAAGAACTGTAATATTCTGTATTACACCACGTATGACAAACGGTCGCGGCAGCGGCCGAGAGGAGGACGCCATGGCCCGGGACGAGAAGCTGACCAACATGATCCAGGACGTCGTGGACAAGGGGGCGACCAGCGTGGAGGAGATCCACCGCGCAATCGCGGACCTGCCCCTCGAGGTGATGGCCCGCAACGGCTTGTTCGAGCAGACCGCAGCCGACGTGCGCAGGATCCAGGATCGTTCCATCGGCGCGGTGTACGACACGATCCGTGAGGTCAACCACCGCGTGACCGAGCTGGCCTCTCAGCTGCTGGAGGGGCACGCCGACGACGAGAGCCCGACGGAAGGCGCGTGAGCGAGCGCAAGGATCGCCTGATCCAGACCCGGGTGCCGGAGAAGCTGGAGACCACCCTCAAGGAGGAGGCGCTGCGGCGCCGCACGACGGTTTCCCAGATCATCCGGCACCTGCTGGAGGACACCTTCCAGCTGGTGGACGGGGTGGTGGCGAACGTCGATCAGATCGTGAGCGACTCGGCGCGCCTGGCGCAGCACGTGGGCCGCGACGTGCGGCGGATGAGCGAGTCGCAGCCGGTCGACGCTGCGACGTGTGGTGAGCCGCTTCCCGACGCGGCGGAGCGGCTGGCTCGGGTGCAGGCGTGGAACGAGGTCGTGCTGAACCAAGCCGTGCCCTGCACGCGCTGTGGCGCAGAGCTGCCGCGCGGGGGCAAGGCCTACCTGGGCCTGAGCGACGAGGCGGACGCTCCGCGTGCCTGGCTGTGCGTCGATGCGGTCGAGTCGCTCGGGGAAGGCGACGCCTGATCAGATCGGGGCCAGGCGCTCGGCCAGGGTGCGCACGATCACGTCGGCCTCGGCCAGCGGACTTCCGTCGAGCACCAGGCAGGGCGCGGTTTCGGCGCCGCTCACCTGGCGCAGGGCTTCCAGTGCTTGCGCGTCGTCGCTGGCGTTTCGCACCGTCAGGTCCGCGGCGTGCACGTTGTCCACGGCCACACGAGCGCGGCGCGAGAAGCCGCAGTGGCTCTTCACGTAGAGCACCGCGTCTGCGCCCAGTCCCTGCGGCTCCGGTGCTGCCTGGGTGGGTGTGCCGGCCTCGCGATCGGTCTGCTCGCACAGGGCGGCCAGCTCGTCTGGGCTGCGTTCGCCCGCTGGCGTCACCGAAGACGCGTGGCGCACGGTGCCGCCGCTGTCCACGAGCACCGTGGCCCGGTCCGTGATGCCCGCTCCGGCGAGATAGGCTCCGTAGGACTCGGCCATGGCGCCCTTGGGCTGGAAGTCCGCCAGCAGCGGGAAGGAGACGCCGCCCAGGTCGCGGCCCCAGTTGGCGTGGCAGTGGACGCTGTCGATGCTGACACCCAGGACCTGGGTGTGGGCGGCGCGGAAACGCGGCAGGAGCGCTTCGACGCCGGGCACCTCCTGGCTTCAGGTAGGTGTCCAGTCCAGCGGGTAGAAGAGCAGCAGCACGTGCTGCCGATCCCGGAAGTCCGCCAGCGAGATCTTGCGGCCGAACTGGTCCTGGAGGGTGAAGTCGGGAGCCTGCGTTCCTTCGGCGATCATCCGGGGCCTCGCGGTCGGTTGGGACCGCAAGATAGCGCCTGTGCTCTATTGGCCCAGCGCGCGCAGGGCCCACTGAAGCGGCCGGGATCCGCAGTCGCGAGCCGCCGGAGCCGTGCCGGCCAGGAAGACCTCGTCGTGGCCGGGGCAGTCGATCCCGGCACCGCGGCCGGTGCCGGGATCGATTCGCGCCACCTGGATTCCGTCGGGAACCGGGAACTGGCGGGGCGACTGCTTGCCGTAGGCGCCGCGCACGAAGCGGGCGACGATCGGCAGGGCGGCCTGGGCGCCGCTGAGCCCGACCCGGGCGCCGTCGTCGAAGCCGACCCACACGGCGACCACCAGGTCCGGCGCGTAGGCTACGAACCAGGCGTCCCGGAAGCCGTTGGTGGTTCCGGTCTTGCCGGCCCAGGAGCCGGTCACGCCGAGCCGCGGCAGGCTCTTCGCGGTTCCGCGGACGACCGCGCCCCGCAGCGCCTCGGTCACCAGGTAGGTCTCGGCGGCGCCGAAGGCCCGCTGGGTTCGCACAGGTTCGCCGTAGAGGACGCGCCCGCCGGGCCGGACCACGGCCAGCGTGGTGCGCGGGCTCGTGCGCACTCCGCCCGAGGCCAGCACGGCGTAGACCGATGCGATCTCCAGCGGCGTCGTCTCGAACGCGCCGAGGGTCAAGCTGGGAATCGGCCGCAGTGGGCTCGCGACGCCCATGCGTCTGGCCGTGTCGGCAACGGGCACCAGGCCCACCTCCAGGCCGAGCCGTGCGAAGGGAACGTTGAGGGAGTCCTCCAGTGCAGCGCGCAGGCTGACCGGGCCGCGATGGCGGCCGTCGTGGTTCGATGGCGTCCACGACTTTCCCTCCACCTGGAGCGTGAGGGGCGCATCCTCCAGCAGGCTGGCCAGGGTCAGCGGGGGCGACACGTCTGCGCCGAGCGCCGCCAGGGCGACCACGGGCTTGAAGAGGCTTCCGGGCTGCCGCCGCGCGCGGGTAGCGCGGTCGAAGGGCGAGGCCTCGAAGTCGCGGGCGCCGACCAGGGCCAACACGTCGCCACTGGCGGGATCGAGCGCGACCAACGCGGCTTGGAGCGGTGACGAGCGCCGGCGCAGCAACGGGTAACCGCGCTCGAGCCGCCGGATCTCGTCGCGGACCGCTGCTTCCGCGGCGCGTTGGAAGCTGCCGTCCAGGGTGGTGAAGACGCGCAAGCCATCGCGCTCGAGGTCCTCGCCCGCGAAGCGCTCCTCGAGTCGGCCCCGTACCAGGTCGAGGTAGTGGCCCGCGAAGCGGCCGGGCCGCGGCTCGCGGCGCACCCCCAGCGGCGAAGAGTGCGCGCTGTGATGCGTGTCGCCGTCGATCCGACCGTGCTCGAGCAGCCGGTCGAGCACGCGGTCGCGCTGCTCTCGAGCCCGGTCGGGATGCCGGAAGGGCGAGAGCGCGCTGGGCGCGCGGATGATGGCAGCCAGGAGTGCAGCGTCGGCCACCGAGAGTTCCGACACGTCCTTCCCGAAGTAGAAGCGCGCCGCCCGCCCGACACCGTGGATGCCGCGACCGCCGTCCTGGCCCAGGTAGACCTGGTTCAGGTAGGCCTCGAGGATCTCCTGCTTCGTGTACCGGAGCTCGACGAACACCGCGAGGGCGACCTCGCGCAGCTTGCGGGCCCAGGTGCGCTCCGGGGAGAGGTAGACGTTCTTCACGAGCTGCTGGGTGAGCGTGCTGCCGCCCTGGCGGATCCTTCCGCCGCGCAGGTTCTCCCGGGCGGCGCCGACGATGCGGATCGGGTCGATGCCGGGGTGCCGGTGGAAGCGGCGGTCCTCGGTGACGAGCACGGCGTCGACCACGTGCCGCGGGATCTGGTCCATCGGCACCAGGACGCGATCCTCGTCGCTCTCGCCGAAGAGGCTGCCGATGGGTTCGGGCTCCAGGAAAACGGCGTCCAGCGCGGCTCCGTCGGGGCCGACGACCTCGCGCACGGTGCCGCCGGCATCGACATCGATGCGGATCAGGCCCGCGGGCTCCGCCCCGTCCGGGTATTCGAAGGCGCGGCGTCCGATGCGCCAGCGGCGTGGCTCGAGACGGAACCTGCCCTGTCCCACCTCAGCCGCCTTCGTCGGCCGGTAGCCGGCTCGCTCCAGGTGTGCGGCGACTGCGTCGCGGGAGGCCCGGATTCCCGGCGCCAACACCAAGGGCCGGCCGTAGACCCGCGAGGGCGCGGCGAGTACACGTTCGGCCAGGCGTTGGTGGGGGACCCAGCCACACGCGGTCCACAGCAGTGCCGCGCAGAAGGCGCCTGCGATCAGCGTGCGTCGCGACATCCGGCTAGTCTCGCTGCGCCTCGTGCCGGACCTCGGCGAGGATCCCCTGCACGAGCTTCGCTCCCAGGGCCTCGAAGAAGGGCGGCGGCGCGTCCTTGCGAGCGACGACCTGGACGGCCTGCGGCGGGGCGGGCTTCGCCTCGACCGGGGTCCGCCAACGTTGCCAACGCGGTTGAACCTCGTTCTCCCAGAACGAAGCCCACGTGCCCAGGCCGTCGATCCAGCCGTTCAGCGTTCGCAGGTCCTCTTCGGCCACGCCGGCCCGCACCAGGCTGTCCCACCAGGAGGGGGTGCCAGGAGTCCGCTGCGGCGCGCGCGCCGCCGGCCGCGGGTACGGGTCACGCGATGGACGGGCAACCTGCTGGCTTCGGCTGGCGATGCTGGCCCGGTAGCGGCCGGCCCGCTCGCGCTCGGTCTCGCGGTAGTGCTCCGCCGCTTCCACGTCCCGGCTGTCCCACTCGTCGGCCTGCGTAGCCGGCGGAACCAGGAACAGGGTGCCTCCCAGCAGCCAGACGATCGGTCGTCGCATGCGATCTCCCCTGTGCGTCCCGTGGGACGTGGTGCGCCACTCGCGCATTCACTGCTTACTACGCAGCACAGGGCCCCGGGGTTCAGGCCGCGAGCTCGGCGGTGAGCCGCTCCAGACCGCAGGCGAAGCGGCGGATGGCCTCGTCGAGCTCGTCCTCCTGAATGCACAGCGGTGGCGAGAAGGCGAGGGTGTCGCCCAGCGCGCGTACCACCAGGCCCTCGTCCAGGCAGAGCTCGTGCAGGCGCAGGCCGACCTTCTGCTGGGCCGGGAAGGGTCGCCGGGCCTCGGGATCCGCCATCAGCTCGACGCCGGCGATCAGCGCTTCGCCGCGCACGTCACCCACCAGGGGGTGGTCGCCCACCGCCTTCCGCAGACTCGCCTGGAAGGCCGGGCCCACCTGGCCGGCGCGCTGGAGCAGCCCCTCGCGCTCGAGGATGTCCAGGTTGGCCAGCGCCGCGGCGGCCCCCACCGGGTGCAGGCTGGTGGTGTGTCCGTGGGCCAGCGGGCCGTGATCCGGCGAAGCGCTGGCCAGCACGTCCCACACCCGCTCCGATACCACGGCTGCGGACACCGGGAAGTAGGCGCTGGTGATCCCCTTGGCCAGGGTCATGAAGTCCGGACGCAGGCCGAAGCGCTGCGAGCCGAAGTTGGTGCCCAGGCGGCCGAAGCCGCAGACCACCTCGTCGGCGATCAGCAGCACGTCGTGGCGGGCCAACACCTGCTGGACGGTCTCCCAGTAGCCGTCGGGCGGCGGGATCACGCCGCCGGCGGCCATCAAGGGCTCTCCGATGAAGGCCGCCACCGTGTCCGGGCCCTCGGCCACGATCAGCGCGTCCAGCTCAGCGGCCAGGCGCACGGCGAACGCCGCCTCATCTTCGCCCGGCTGGGCATCGCGGTAGAAGTGGGGCCTGGCGGTGTGCAGGAAGCGCGGCAGCGGCGCGTCGAAGAGCGCGTGCATGTACGGCAGGCCCGAGAGGCTGGTCGCGCCCAGGGTCACGCCGTGGTAAGCGCCGTGTCGCGCGATGATCTTCTTCTTCTGGGGCCGACCGCGCAGGTTCCAGTGGTACCAGACCAGCTTGACGATGGTGTCGTTGGCTTCCGAGCCGGAGTTACAGAAGAAGGCGCGGTCCAGTCCCTCGGGCGTCAGTGCGGCCAGGCGCGCGGCCAGCTGGATGGCCGGCTCGTTGGCCTGGGCCAGGAAGCCGTGGGCGTAGGCCAGGCGCCGAGCCTGCTCGGCCATGGCCTCGGCGATCTCCTCGCGGCCGTAGCCGGCGCTGACGCACCAGAGGCCGGCCATGGCGTCGAGAAGCTCGCGCCCCTCTGCGTCGCGGAGCCAGACGCCCTTGCCCTGGGCCAGGATGCGCGGGCCCGACCTCTGCTGCTCTGCGATGGAGGTGTAGGGGTGGAAGACGTGACTGCGGTCCAGGTCGTCCAGCCCCGACATCAGCCGGACTCCGGCTGCCGGAATAGCTCGTTCAGGTACTCCACCAGCAGGCGCTCGCGCAGCGGGACGGGCAGGGCGTTCAGCACCTCGTTGATCTCCGCCATGCGCCCCGGCAACCCGCTGCCCTGGATGCCCGCCATGGCCAGCAGGCCCTGGTAGACGTCCTCGGTCAGGTCCTCGGGGCTCAGGTGGCCGAAGGCCTCCTGGATCTTGGGCGCCAGCTCGCCCGAGGGCAGCAGCCGCGCCTTCTCGGTGCACTCGTGCAGGTCCGCCAGCATGGCGTCCACCCAGCGCACGCTCTCGGGGTTGATCGAGAGGTGAATGTTCTCCGGCGAGCTTCCGTAGGCGAGCTGGGGCTGCACGTACCAATTGTGCTCCTTCATCTCGTCGGCGATGTGGAAGACGCTCACGCTGTCGGATGCAAACGACAAGAGGTTCATGTCGGGACGGCCGAGCAGGCGCAGGTCGGGTGCCGCGTCCACGGCCGCAACGATCTCGTCGGTCGCGTCCTTCACGGCGCGGGTGATCTCCAGGTAGCCGTCGTCTCCGATGAAGTGCATGGCCGCCCAGGCGCCGGCGATGGGCCCAGCGGACTTGGTGCTCTGCACCGTGGGGTTGATGACGGTGTAGCCGGTCCAGTTGGAGCAGGCGTACATCTGGTACTTGCGCAGCTTCTTGTCGCGGTAGAGGATCGTCGAGGCGCCCTTGGCCGCGAACGCGTACTTGTGCAGGTCCATGGAGATCGATGTGACGCCGGGCACGCGGAAGTCGTAGTCGGGCACCGGCGCGCCCAGGCGCGCGAAGTACTGGAGCAGGAATCCGCCCATGCAGCCGTCCACGTGCAGGAGCAGGTCGCGCTCCTGCGCCAGCTGACCCAGCTCGCGGATCGGATCCACCACGCCGTGGGCGTAGGAGATGGCAGACCCCACCAGCAGCACGGTGTTGTCGGTGATGGCGTCGCGTACGGCGTTTACGTCGGCCCGGAAGCTGTCCGGGTCCGCGGATACGATGATCGGTTTCACGCCCAGGTAGGAGGCGGCCTTCTGGAAGGCCGCGTGAGCCGTCTCCGGCAGGATCATCTCCGGCTCGTGAATGCCGCGGCGATGCTCGCGCGCCCAGTCCCGGGCCGCCTTGACGGCCAGCATGATGCTCTCGGTGCCGCCGCTGGTGAAGTTTCCCACCACGTCCGCATCGCCGTTCAGGTGACGGGCCGCCATGGAGACCACGTCGTTCTCCATCTGCAGGGCGCTGGGAAAGGCCGTGGGGTCCAGGCCGTTCTCGGAGAGATAGCTGACGAAGGCGTCCTTGATGACACCCTCGGCCTCGCGGCCCGGGTCGTACACGTACGCCCAGGTCCGGCCCTCTCGCCAGGGCGTGTCGTTCTCGCGGAACCGCTCCAGCTGCTCGAATACCTGCTCTCGGCTCCAGCCCCGCTTCGGGATCTGCATGGCGTTCCTCCGCTGGCCCGCATCTTACCCCGGGGGCCACTCGCTTTGCCCGCTGTGTGAAGTGCTTCACAGCCAGCGGGATCTCGGGTCCATAGGCTGATGCTGGAGGTGCCGCTTGCCCCAACTACAGCGGAAGACGCGTAGCCTGGAGCCGATCTGGGCCACCCTCGATCTGACCTCTCCGGGGGCCTGGCAGAACCTCCATCCGGTCCTCGCACAAGCCCGGGAGCGCCACCCACTGGCGCGGGACAGCAGCGGCGAGGGCTGGTCGGTCCTGCGCTACGCGGAGCTGGACGGGCTGCTCCGCGATCCGCGGGTCGAGTCCCAGGGGCCCGAGATGCTCGCGCGGCAGGGTCTGGACGGCGGCCCCTTCCATGAGTTCGTCGGGCGCATGCTGTTCACGCAGAATGGGCCCGATCACGCGAGGCTGCGCGCGCTGGTGGGCCGCGCCTTTACCCCCAGTACGGCGGCTCGCATGCGCCCCCGCGTGCGCGAGATCGCACACGAGCTGATCGACCGCGTTCAGGGCCTGGGAGCCATGGACGTGGTGCGCGACTTCGCGCACCACCTGCCGGTGCGGGTGATCTCCGAGATGATCGGTGTTCCGGAGGGGGACTACACGCGCTTTGCTCAGTGGACCAGCGATCTCGGCCTGGGCTTTTCCCTGGTGCTCACGCCCGATCGTCGGCGCACGGTCGATGCGGCCGTGGAGCAGCTTCACGCCTACGTCTCCGACCTGGTGGAAGAGCGCCGCCGCCGCCCGGGAAGCGACCTGGTGAGTGCCCTGATCCAGGCTGAGGAAGCGGGGGACCGGCTTTCCCACGAGGAGCTCATCGCCATGGTGATGAACCTGCTCTTCGGCGGTCACGACACCACCAAGAGCCTGCTCCAGATCGCGACCTACACGCTGCTCTCTCATCCGCAGGAGCTGGAGCGGGTGCGGCGTGACTCAGCGCTTCTGCCCTCCGCGGTGGAGGAGGTCTTGCGCTACGAGCCGGTGGTGACCGGCGTGATCCGCGTGGTTTGCGAGCCCTTCGAGATGGCGGGGGTGAAGCTGGACCTGGGCGAGCCGCTGGTCCTGAGCCTGATCTCGGCGAACCGGGATCCGCGGCGCTTTCCGCAACCGGATCGTTTCGACGTGGGCCGCCGCGACAACCGCCACTTCGGCTTCGGCTTCGGGCTCCACTTCTGCGTGGGTGCGGCGCTGGCGAGGGTGGAAGGTCAGGAAGCGCTGGGGGTGCTGGTCGAGCGGCTCCCCGGGCTCTGCCTGGCCGAGCGCCCGCGCTGGGTTCCCTTCACGGCGATCCGGCGCTTGGAGTCCCTGCGCGTGACGTTCTAGCGTCGTTGCGCCGGGACAGCTCCTCGAGCTGGCGGCGCACCTCGGCCAGCTGAGCCTCGATGTAGCGTTCGTAGCGCCGGCGCACGGTCCTGCGCCGCCCGCCGCGCAGCTCGGCCTCCGGTGTCGCCTCGGAGCGCCCGGCGAGGATGCGCTCGTAGTCAGCGCGGAAGTGGATCAGGTTGTCTTCGAGGTCGAGGTTTCGCTCGTCGAGGAAGAGCTCGCGAACCCGCTGGGTCGTGCCGCGGCCCAGCGGGCCTTCCAGGATCAGCTGGCGGAAGGTCGTGTCGTACATGTCGTTCGACTGGTGCACCGGCAGGATCGAGAGCAGCGCGCCGTGGCGGGTCGGAAGCCAGCCGAACTCCAGCAAGGCGGTGCGCCAGGCGTCTTCGCCGTAGATGGCGTCGAAGTCGCCGAGGGGGCCGTTGCTTCCCATTTCCGCCAGTGTGGCGACCTCGTTGGCGGGAATCGCCAGCTGGAAGAGCTGGCGCAGCTTGATCAGGTTGATGGACTTGGGTTCCCAGATGCTGGCAGCGGCCAGGGCGTTGCGCAGCGTGTGCACGCAGTTGTCATGGATGCCGCTCCAGCGGTAGTCGGCCGCTCCCGTGGCGTACTGGCGGTTCAAGTCGTTGAGGAAGTCGATGATCTCGTCCAGCATCTCCGTGGTTACCGGGAGCCGGGCGCAGAAGAGCGTTCGGGTCAGGCGAAGCGCGAAGTCCGTGCCCAGGCCGTCGCTCGTGACGAAGTCGGCAAGCGCGGGAGGCGCGCCCGTGTCCGGGTCGTCGCGCAGCACGACCCCGGCGTAGACGTCGCCTTCGATCGCCGCCTGGACCGTGGCGGCGAAACGTTCCCGGGTGAAACGCTCTTCGGGAGGCAGCAGGCCCTGGTAGAAGAGCGCCTTGCCCGGGACCGCCACCCAGTTCACGTTGCGGAAGACCTGGTTGACGCTCACGCCCGCGCCGTGCTCCGGGTCGTCGGCCGTCGATGCCGCACGGCGGCAGCGCCTCAAGCGGGGGTAGGGAGCCGCTTCGTCCTTGCAGGCACCCTTCAGGTACATCACGGCGTGTCCCGCGCTTCCGCCGAAGGGCCCGTCCAGGGGACGGATCTGGCTCAGGGCGCAGAGTTCCACGTAGGTGGGGAAGAGCGCTTCGTAGGCGGGCTCGGGTCGAATCTCCGGGAACGGGACGTCACGCGGCGGCGCCAGCCACTCACCGCAGCCTGCGGCCACCAGCAAGGCCCCGGCCAGCCCTGCGCGCAATCGGCATCGCCGCGGGAATCCTCTCATCGAGCGGGAGTCTAGCGCCAACAACCTCATCTAACCCTGCACCAAGTACCACTCCTGCATTCAGGGACGTTCCTGCATAACTGCACGGAGTACCACTCCTGGCAGGCAGGACTGACCCCCAATGCAGTTATGCAGGAACGTCCCTGAATGCAGGAGTGGTACTTGGTGCAGGGTTAGATGAGGTTGTTGGCGCGGAGCCAGCGCTCGGTGCGGGCCATGCCCTCTTCGAAGCTCACCTGGGGCTCGTAGCCCAGCAGGCGCCGAGCCTTGTCGATGGAGTAGTGGCCCACTTTGGTGAGGAAGCCCAGGGTGCCTGCGTCCAGCTCTACGGCCGGCCGCTCCGGGCCCACGTTTCCGGCCATGCGTGCGTAGTTCTCGAAGAACTCCTGCACCGACATGCCGTAGCCTTCGGAGAGCGTGATGACCTGACCCACGGCGGCGGGCTCGGCCGCGGCCAGGATGAGTCCGTCCAGCAGGTTGTCGATGTATACCGGGTTGATGGTGCCGTCCATGCCGGGCGGCAGGATGCGCAGGCCCGCACGGGCGGCGGCGGCGGGCAGCACCGTCCAGGGGGTAGAGCGCGGCCCGTAGATGTCTCCCGGACGCACCAGCGTGCACGGAATCTCGCCCGCGCTGTGGGCCTGAAGAGCCACTTGCTCGGCGTTGACCTTCGTGTCCACGTAGGGCGCGCCGTTGGTGCGGACGGGCCAGTGCTCGTCCACCCCGTCGGGATAGTCGAAGCCGAACGTGACGATGGACGAGACGTGGACGAAGCGCTTCGCGCCGGCCGCCGCCGCGGCGTCCAGGGCGTTGCGCGTGCCCAGCACGTTCACGCGCCACATGCGGTCTGCATCACCCTCCATGGTGATGATCGCCGCCGTGTGCACGACGAGGTCGCAACCCTCAACGTGCTTCGCCCAGGCGCCTCGCTCGGTGGTATCCCCCGCGACCACTCCGGCGTCGGGGTCGGGGGCCAGGTCCACCCCGCGCACCTCGACGCCGGCAGCGCGGTAGCGCTCGGCCAGGGCGGCGCCCATGAAGCCCGAGGCGCCGGTAATGAATACCCGCTTCCAGGCGCGGGTCGCGTCGTCCAGGCCCATCGGCATGGCGTCTCTCTCCTCGAGGTCCAGGCTACGATGCCGCGGGGGTGACGGCCACCGGGCGGCGCCGCGTGGCCGCGCGGGCCGCCTCGGAGAGCACGTAGAAGAACGCGGCGAGCAGGATGATCAGGGGTCCGGGCGGGGCCGAGAGCCCGATACTCTGGGACAGCCCGTAGGCCAGCAGCAGTCCGCCCACGGTGCTGACGGCGCACAGGGCGACCGACAGCAGCATCATGGCGCGCAGGCTCTCCACCCACGGTCGCGCCGTTGCGGCCGGGATGGTGAGCAGGGCGATGGCCAGGATCACGCCCACGACGCGGATCAGGGTGACGATGGCCAGGGCGGTGAGGGCCAGCAAGCCGAGGAAGAACCCCTCGGCCGGAAGACCCGCGACCTCTGCGAACTCGTCGTCGAAGCAGACCGCTTCGAAGACACGGTGGAACCGCAGGACGGCGACCAGGATCAGGAGGTCGAGCACGCCGATCGCGATCACGTAGTCCCAGGGCACGAACAGCAGGCTTCCGAACAGGTAGCTCATCAAATCCGGCGCGTAGCCGGGGGCCAACGCCACGAACACGATCCCCAGCGCCATGCCTACGGACCAGACCATGGACACCAGGGTGTCGATGCCCGAGCCGAGTCGACGCTGGGCGATGCCGACCACGAGCGCCGCCAGCAGCCCGAAGCCGGCGGCGCCCAGCATCGGCGGGAAGCCGGCCAGGTAACCGAGGCCAACGCCTCCGAACGCTGCGTGGGAGAGCCCGCCGGAGAGCGACGCGATGCGCTTGGCCACCACGTAGGTTCCGATCACGCCGCACGCCACGCTGGCCAGCAGGCCGGCGAGCAGGACACGCTGGAAGAAGGGAAGGGTGAGCGCCTCCAGCATCAGGGCTCCCCGTGCTCGGTGAGGACCCGGTGCGGGTGTCCGTGGGCCAGCAGATCCACGGGGCAGCCATAGGTCGCCTCGAGGATGTCCGAGGTGAGCTCTTTGGAAGGGTGGGCGTGGAGCCTGCGGTTGAGGCAGGCGACGCCGTGCACGTAACGCGAGATGGCGCCGATGTCGTGTGAGACCACCACCACGGCCATCTCCTGGGAGAGCTCTTCGAAGAGCTCCCACACGCTGCGGCCGATGCGCTCGTCCAGACTCGCGGTGGGCTCGTCCAGGAGCAGGAGCTCGGGCTGCTGTGACAGCGCGCGCGCGATCAACACGCGCTGGAGCTGCCCCCCGGAGAGCGCGCCGATGGGCCGCGCGGCCAGTTCCTGCATCTCTACGCGCTCCAGGGCGGCGTGCGCCGCGTCGCGGTCGCCTGCTCGGATGCGCGCTCCACTTCGTCTTCCCAGACGGCCCATCAGCACTACGTCCTGCACACGGATCGGGAACTCCAGGTCGAAGCGCACGTGTTGGGGCACGTAGCCCACCCGGCCGCGGGCACGGCGCGGCGAGTCGCCCAGCACCTGCACCTGACCGCGGTCCGGCGTGTGCAGGCCCAGGAGCAGCTTGAGGAGCGTGGTCTTGCCGCCCCCGTTGGGCCCCAGGATGGCCAGGTAGTCGTTGGCCTCGATGCGCAGGCTCACGTCCTCCAAGACGGGGGTGGCGCCCAGCGCGAGGGAGACGCCGCGCAGCTCTGCAACCGGCGCACTCATTCGAAGAGCCCTTCGGCCAGCGCCTGGGCTACGTGACGCAGATTGCCGGCCCAGTCGTAGGCCAGCGGGTCCAGCGCCTCGACGCGCGCCCCGATTTCCCGCGCCACCGTTTCGGCGCCGGCCGGATCGAACTGCGGCTGCACGAAGATCACTTTCACCCCGGCGCGGCGCGCCTGTTCGATGTGTCGGGCCAGCGCATGGGGATCCGGCTCCTTGCCGTCCCGCTCGATGGCCACCTGCTCCAGCCCGTACGCGTCGGCGAAGCGGCCCCAGGCCGGGTGGAAGACGAGAAAGCGCCGACCGGTTCGTTCCGCAAGGATGCCGCGGATCTCGGCGTCCAGCGCGTCGATCTCACGGCGAAAGCCGGCCAGCTCCGCCGCCAGCATCTCGCGCTGCTCGGGCAGGACCTCGGCCAGGGCCGCCTCCAGCCGGATGGCCGTTCGCTCCACCTGCCGTGGGGCCAGCCAGACGTGGGGGTCGTTGGGCAGCGCTTCCGCACCCGCCGAGCCGTCGATGACCAGGAGGTCCGGCCTCTCGGCCAACAGTGCGTCGAGCCAGGTATTCTCGAAAGGAAAGCGGGGGTGACCCACGCGCAGACACAGGGCTGCGCGGGAGAGCGCCCGCATCTGGGTGATGCCGGGCTCGTAGCTCGCCGGGCTGGCGCCCGGCGGGATCAGCACCTCGATGCGCACGGCGTCGCCCGCGATGCGGTGCACCAGGTACTCCTGCGGCAGCACCGACACGACGACCACGGGCCGCGGGTCCTCGCTCTCGGACTCCGTGCAGCCCGGCAGCGCAAGCCCGGCCGCGAGGCTCAGGGCCAGGGCCAGCCCGCGCCGGCGCGTCGCACGAGCGCGCCTCACGCGGCGCCCTTGCGTGCGCGGATCCAGGCCCGAACCGCTTCCGCGGGCATGCGCTCGGCGTCTCCCAGGTCCGCGTCTTCGGCGTTCTCCAACTGCGGGGGCAGGTGGTGGATGAGCTGCTCCAGGTCCTCTGCACCGTGGATCTCCTGGTCCAGCACCTGGGCCATGGCCTCGTCGTGCGGAAGGCCCCGTGCGCGCACTGCGCGGGCCAGCCCGGTCAGCAGCGCGTACCAGGTCGTCATCGGACCCTGAACGATCGAGGCCGACAGCTCGAAGGAGTCGATGAATGCAAAGGGGACCGTCTCGAAAGGCTCGTCCCACGCCAGGGTCGCGGCCAGCCAGTCCGTGTCGAAGGAGAAGTCGAAGACCGTGGGTTGCTCCAGGATGCGCTCCAGGATGCCGCGCTCGTAGAGCTTGAAGGCGGCCTGGGTGTCCTGGATTCCGCGCGCGAAGATCGCCTGGCCGATGCGCCGCTGCATGTGCCGCAGCAGCTTGATGCCCACGCCCCAGCGTGCCTCCTGCTTCACCAGTACGGCATGCGGATCCTTGCGCGTGCCCAGGACGACGCGAACGCCGCGCAGGACGTGGGGCTCGAGCAGCAGGCCGATCTGGCCCAGGTGGACCGAGTTGTCGGCGTCCGTGTAGATCACCGCCGAGGCGCCTTCGGCCAGGGCCTGGCTGCAGCCGTGGATGACGGCGCCGCCTTTGCGCGAGTCGTCCGCGGAGGCCAGCCCGGCCAAGGGGCCGCCGGCGGCGGGCAGGGCGTCGGCCAGGAAGGAGATGCGCACCCGTTCGCGCAGCGGATGGCCGGCGGCAATCTCACGGGCGATTCGTCCGCTGCCGTGGGGACAACCGTCGTCCACGGCGTAGAGCCGCCACTGGATGGGCGTATCGCGGGTGGCCCAGTCGAGCTGGCGCAACTTGACCCGCAGCAGGTCTTCCCCGTGCGGGTTGTCGTCGCTGCGAGGAAGCAGGCGCTGCTGTTCGCCCCACATGGCGAACACCACGCCCAGCTCCAGCGGCGTGTCGAGGTCGGTGAGGATGCGCCGCGACTCCACCAACTTGGCCGCGAGCTTCAGCTCCAGGGGCACACCCGCGTCGCTCGCACTGGCGCGCAGGGTCTCACGGGAGATGTCCGGCGCCGCGAGCAGCGCCTCGGCCAGCTCGTAGAGGCGGTCCTGGTCCGCCGGCTCGGTCAAGTCGAAGTGGTCCCGCGCACGCGCCAGCAGCGGGGTGGGAAACGCGGCGGCGCGGGGAGGGCTCATGGCGGGAGGAGAATACCGTCCGCGTAGACCGCGCAGGCTCAGTCGAGCCCGAGCCAGGTCCGGGCCTGGTCCATGTCCCGGAACACGCGCACCTCCTCCGGGGCGTCGGCGCGCTGGATCTCGAACATGCGGGCCAGGCCGAAGGCCAGGTCGCTGGCCACCACGAAGGCGCGCCGCGCCTGGGGCGCACCGGGGCTGGCGTGCGCCAGGTCACGGATCACCTCGGTGGTGATCTCCGCCCGCTCGACTCCGCGCGCATCGATGAGCTGCCGGTACTCGGGCTTGTAGTCCGGCGCGCTCCGCAGGGCGGCCTGGTCCTGCAGAAGATCTTCGTCGGTCAGGACGCCCTCGAAGGTCCGGACGACCAGGCGCTGACCGGGATCGATGCGGTGCGAGGCCGGCACGGTCGGGAGTATACGCGCTGGAGGGGCCGCGGGGCCCGGGCGCCTGCGCGGTCGCCGGTGCCCACGCGCCGCATGGCGCAGTCATGGGCGGCCAGCCGTTCGCCGTCGCGCCGCTCGCGCACCCGCACGGCGTCATCCAGCTGGATCTCGATCCACGCAGCGATGCCGTCGCGGTTGCTCCAGGCCGCGGGTCCGGCTCGGCGCTGGCCGCGCGCTCGGGCCTGGCGCTGCACGCCAAGGTTGCCCGCCGCGTGATCGGCGCTGCATGCGACGCCCGCACGGCCGAAACGCGGGCGAATCCTGATCTCTTTGGGTCGGAAACCCCTATGATTCCAGGAGGATGGGAATCGACCCCTGATGTCCCTCTTGGACTCGGGAGCAGACCCGGTGGCGAGCTGGGAGGACCGGAGCTTTGCGGAGCGGCGCGGGGTTTCGGGCGGGCGTGATGCTCGGGATCCTGGTGCTGCTGCCGTCGTGGATGTCGCCGGCGCGGCGAATCTCGGCGGCTTCTCGGTGCAAGCAACGGCGCCGTCCTCGCCGACCTGGACAACGGAGGCGATGACGGTCACGGCGGCAGCCACCATTGCCACCTTGCCCGGATTCGCCTCCTGGAGGTGTCGGTTCGCATCCGCGGCGATGGCGATGTTCAGGTCGTAGCGCGGAGGGA
>JAFDET010000064.1 GCA_019310195.1 Deltaproteobacteria bacterium | reverse complement strand
CGGGAAGCCGCACCGAAGCCAGGCCTGCGGTCGCCGCGCGGGCCAGGTCCTCGGCCCGGGCCGCGCCGGGCAGGCGGCCCACGGCAGCCAGGGCGACCGCGGCGTTGTCCGCCTGCCGCGGGCAAAGCAGCGGGGCGCGCAGGTCCGCGTCCAGCTCGCCATCGCACACGCGGAACGCCAGCCCGTCGGGCCCGACCGAGCGCAGCTCGGACGAGAACTCGCGGCCCAGCCGGGCCAGGGGCGCGCCCCGCTCGCGGGCCACACCCTCCACCACCCGTGCCGCCTCGTCGGGCAGGGCGCCGGTCACCAGCGGTACACCCGGCTTGACGATCCCGGCCTTCTCGCCGGCGATGGCCGCCAGGGTGTCGCCCAGGCGATCGGTGTGCTCCAACTCGATCGTGGTGATGACACAGACCGCGGGCTCCACCACGTTGGTCGAATCGAGACGGCCGCCCAGCCCCACCTCCAGGATGACGCGCTGCACTCCGGCCTCCTGGAAGAGCAGCAGCGCCGCGGCGGTGGTGGCGTCGAAGAAGGTGGGCGCGTTCTCGGGGGTCTCGGCCCGCAGCGCCTCCACGTGGGGCCTCAGCCGCTCCACGGCTGCGGCCAGCCGCTCGCCCTGCACCTCGCGGCCGTCGATGCGGAAGCGCTCGCTCCAGCGCACCAGGTGCGGGGAGGTGAAGACGCCCACCCGCTCGCCGCCGGCGCGCAGAACGGCTTCGGCCAGAAGCGCGGTGGAGCCCTTGCCCTTGGAGCCGGCCACGTGCAGCACGGACAGGCCGCGCTGGGGCTCGTCCACGCGCTCCAGCAGCCGACGCACCGGTTCCAGGCCCATGCGTGCGTAGGGCCAGTCGGGCCGGCGCTCCACGTTGATCAGCCCCTCGAGCCAGGCGCCGGCTTCCTCGAGGGTGCGAACGGGCTGGGGCATGCGTTGACCCAAAAAAAGAGGCGGCCGGAGGCCGCCTCGGGTTCACGCCGCGTCGGCGCACCTCACTGGGTCATGTAGCGCTTCCACTTGCGGTAGTCCTTCACCGCATCGCTGGTGGACTCCACCGCCGGGTAGAAGAAACGCGCCGCGTAGCCGCACTCGGCGCAGATCTTGTAGGCGAACTTGAACCCCTCGACCTCGCGGACGGATCCGACCAGCTTGCGGTTGTCGTCGGTGCAGCAGTCCGACGGGTTGGTCGGAGAGACGATTCGCTTGGGGTAGTCGTTGCGCGGCTTCTCATCGTCCTTGTAGCGGATGATGTTGCGCGTCGGCCGGTTGGACTTGACGTCCGAGTTCTGCTTCCGAATGTTGCTTCCGATTCGTCTCAACGGTCTTCCTCACACGTAGCCATCTCCGGTCGCGACCCGGGGTCGAGTTCGCGCAGGAGATGGGTGAAATCGTCGTAGGGCGTCTCGCAGGGAGGTCCCGCTGCGAAGTGCAGGCGATCCGGACGCTGCGGGGCGGAGTAGCTCAGCAACGCCGAGCTGCGGGTGCCGTAGGCCGGAGTGTGGATGCAGGTCTCGGCCAGCGGATCGGCGAAGCCGCGGTGGCCCCGGCAGACGGCCGCCAGGGCATCGGTCACGCTGGCGGGGGCCAGCTCGCGGGCCCGGCCGGACTCCAGCAGCAGCCGCGCCACCTTGGGAACCCGGCGATCGTTGGGGTCCGCGTTGCCCACCACGTGGATGCCGGGCGTCAGGGCCCGGACCTTGACCTCGTTCTCGTACACCGCGACGAAGGCGTTGTCGCCGTCCGCCACCAGCAGGTTGAACGGGTTGTAGGCGCCCGCCGGCACCCGCTCCAGGGCCCGCGCGGCGGCCTGGGCGTCGGGCTCCGCCAGGACGTCCATCACCAGATGCCCTCGCGAGCGACGCTCGGGGTCGCGCTGGGCGCACGGGCGGTTGGTGATTCCGGCAAAAGTCCCCGTGGGGCCAACTCCCAGCCACGTCCCGCCCTCGCGGCAGTCCAGAGGGGCCACCAGGGCCCCGGCGGCACCGGTCCGCAGGGCCGGCCCCTCGGCGGGCCGATCCATATACTCGTCCCGGTTGGCCGCTACTACGAGCGGGAGCCCCGGGACGCACCGGTGCAGGGCGATAAGGGTGCACATGGAGGGAGGCGGCAGGGTAGCCCCTCCGGGGAAATTTCGCAAGCCGGGCCTGAAGTTACGCCTTTCGGGCCCCGACCAGCCGCAGCGGGCGCGGCTCCTCGGCGTCCTCTGCCGACTCCGCTTCGTCGCCCTTCCAACCCCGGGCCGCCCGGGCCCGTTGGGCCTTGCGCCGGGCCGCGCCGCGGTTCATCTCCAGCCCGTGCCGGGCCAGCACGTCGCGCAGCTGCTCGAAGTTCTGCTCGATGGTCATGCGCACCGACTCGAAGCCGTGCTCGATGGCGTCGGCGCGCTTCCAGAATGCGATCGGATTGACGCCGAAGAACTCGGCGTCCAGCTCCCGAGGCTCCAGCAGGACGATGTCGCCCTGGAAGCGGTCGTCGGTCAGGTAGCGCTGGATGCCCAGCTTGAGCCGGGAGTGCAGCAGGGTGCGGAAGACCTGGTTCAGCACGGTCCCGAGGCCGCGGTCCGACAGGTGGCCGGCGCTTCCAAAGAAGCTGGTGTCGGAGTCCTCGGGGTCCACCCGATTGAGGAAGGGGCGGAAGGGGTTGTAACAGATGACCAGGTCGGCCCCCTTCTCGATGGCGATGTCGATGTTCGCGGTGTGGCGCACGCCGCCATCCACGTAGTCGACGCCGTTGATGCGGGCGGGCCGGTAGAAGAGCGGGAGCGCCGTAGACGCCTGCACGGCCTGGGACACCGTCACGTCGGCGACCTCGTCGGGGCCGAAGATGACGCGCTCGGCGGTGTCCAGGTTGCACGCCGAGATGTAGAGGCGCTTGCCGCTCTCGCGCTCGAAGCCGCGGAAGTCGTTGGGGATGCCCAGGCGCTCCAGGTTGGTGCGCAGCCAGCGTTCCAGGCTCGCGTTGTCGAAGAAGCCCGCGGGGATGTGCTCGATCAGGGAGGGCATCGCGCGCCGGGGCGCGATGTGCTCCTGGAAGCGCATGGCCAACGCCTCGAAGCCCGCGTAGCTGGGCTGCTTCAGCAGCTCGCGGGCGGCGGGTGCCAGCGCCTCGGGAAGCCCGGGCAGCCCGGCGATCAGCTCGCGGGCCACGCCGGGCAGGTAGGTGGTGAGCTCGTAGGCCAGCTTGGCGGGCCGGCTCAAGAAGTCGCGCCAGTTGGGGTTGTAGAAATCCGTGGGCTTGAGCTGGCGGAGCCGGGCGCTCGATCCCTGGAGTACGGAGACCATCTCGTCGGGGGTGACGCCCGCGGCCAGGGCCGAGCCCAGCATGGCGCCCGCCGACAGACCCACGTAGACGTCGAGGTCCGTCACCTTGCGCCCGACCAGGAAGTCGTTCAGCGCCTTGAGCCCGCCGACCTTGAAGGCCCCACCGGAGACGGCCCCTCCGGCCAGAACCAAAGCCACCTTGGAGGGCTCGCCCTTCCGGGCTCGCCCGCCGTCACCTTTTCGGATCAGGGTCAGGCCCACATTGGTCCCCCGCCGCTCGGGGCCGGCAACACCGTGGGGGGAATCGGCCAGCGTCTGCCCGCGATCGGCCCGGTGCAGCGCCTATCCGCTGCACCGCGTTAGAATACCCCGGGAGCGAGCGCTCGGCCAAGCCGAATCTTCCCTCCGGGGAGCCGGCAATTCCTGGGCATTTGCAGGATGTTCGGCGTGGAGGGAGCCCGACCCGGAGCTCGCGCGAGTCGCTTTCCAGCGAATGCCGCGTCGCGTCGGCGCAATGAGGAGACGTGGGAGAGAAACGCCCGTTGTGGTAATTCAATCACATCGTTGGAGGTCCCACGCCATGGCCGCCCGAACCATTGCAGCGGCGCTCGTCGTCCTGTGGCTGGCCGGCTGTGCGACCACGGGCACGTCGGTGCCGCCGGACCCGAACGATCCCAACGCGACGACCCAGCGGCCCGGCGTCAGCCTCGGCCAGCGAGCGGCGAGCGCCCTCGAGGGCGCCTTGATGGGCGCCGTGATCGGCGGCCAGATGGGCCCCATCGGCGCCGCCGTCGGCGCCGCCAGCGCCATGATCTACAGCGCCATCACCGGCCAGGTCCCGTTCTCGGGCGGACCCAGCTGGGGCGGCGGCAACGCGCCCACCGAACGCGACAGGGAGGTAACCCTGGAGCAAGAGATCGAGGAGGAGATGGCGCGGCAAGCCTCACTCGAGACGGAGATCGAGGACGAGCTCTCGCGCCAGGATGAGCTGCTGCGCCAGATCGACGACGATGATTCCATCTCGGGCGCAAACCAGGCGGCGGAGCCCACTCCGGTGGACCCGGTTCCCGCCGAGCCCCTGGAGACGACCGAGGTCGACCCGCGCGCCGCCCCCAGCGCTCCCAAGGACCGCGTGCTTCCGGCCATCGTGTTCGACGAGGAGCGCGTCGAGGTCGAGAAGGGCACCTGGGGCAACGACCGCGACCTGGACGTGGTCCGGCGCACCCTGGACGCGGACCGGGACGGCACTCCCGAGCAGGTTCGCTACGTGGACCCCGCCAGCGGCCGGATGATCGGCAAGGAGCAGGACCGCGACTACGACGGGCGCATCGACCTCTGGCAGAGCTACGAGAACGGCGGGATCACGGAACGCCGCCTCGACGAGAACGACGACGGCCGGGCCGACGTGTGGGAGACCTATTCCGGCGGCAAGATGAGCACGCGCGAGGTGGACCGCGACCACGACGGGCAGCGCGACGCCTTCTTCGACTTCGAGAACGGCTCCCTGGTGGAGGAGCGCCACGACACCAACGGCGACGGGCGCATCGACCTGGTGGTGACCTACCGCGACCGCGTACGGATCCGTGCGGAAGAGGACACCCTCCACGACGGCCGCATGGACACCTGGACCACCTACCAGATCGCGGGCGACAAGGAAGTCATCGCGCGCATCGAGCGCGACAAGGACGGAAGCGGCCAGCCCAACGTCTTCGAGACCTTCGAGCCCAAGGACGGCAAGGCCCAGATCGCCAAGCGCGAAGAGGACGTGAACGGCGACGGCAACATCGACGTCACCTCCGTCTACGAGAACGGCAAGCTCGTCCGCCGCGAAGTCACCGACCCCGGCCTCGTCCCGCTCTAGGAAACTAACGGGACAGTCCCTTTAGTTTCCGCTCGGGTGTCTGTGATGTGCGATACGCCTCGCCCGGAAACTAAAGGGACTGTCCCGTTAGTTTCCGGCGTCGTCCGGGCGGAGCTCGAGTTCGCGGCGCTGCTTCTCGCGTTCGCGGAAGGTCTCGATGCGGCGGCGCTCCAGCAGCAGCTGGAGCTCCTTGTTGCGGTTGCGGATCCGCTCCAGCTCCAGCGCCAGCTCACGGTCCGAGAGCTCGGCCATCTTGAACTCGAGATCCATCTCGACGCTGGCCCGTGTCCCGTCCGAGGCGAGAGCGGTGATGCGCACGCGGTTGCTGCCCTCGCGCACGGGTACGAAGCCCTGGAAAGCGCCGTCGGGAGACAGCTCCACGTCAGTGGAGAAATCACCCGTGGTCAGGTTCGTAAAGACCAGGTCCTCGATGTTGGCGAACGAGACGCCCTGGAGCAGCACGACGATGTCGCCCGGGTTCTGGACCGGCGTGTACTGGCCCAGGGTCACCCGCGCCATCTCGGTCAGCGCCACCGGGTACGAGAGCGCGCCGGGTCCCAGCGCGTAGGTGTTGATCATGATGCCCGCCCGGCGCGCCAGGCGCGCGGCGTTGACGGCCGCCTCCACGTCGCCCGGATCGGCGGAGTTGCCCCTGCCGATGGGCAGCGTGGGCGTTCCGTCCGACAGGAACAGGATCACCTTGCGGGCGTCGCGCGAGATGCTCTTGGCCCCGGGCAGCCCGGCGAGCTCGGTGATGCCCAGGCGAATGCCCGCCGCGAAGTTCGTGGCGCCGCGCGCGCCGCGCGCCAGCACGCCCACCAGAGCCCGCTGCACCCGGTCGTAGTCGTGGGTGAACGGCACCTCCAACCACGCGTCGCGCTGATCCGGGCGCAGCCGCTCGCCGGTCATCGGGTTCACCTCGCCCCCATAGGAGAGGAGCCCGACCCGCACGCGCCGGCTGTCGAGGCCGGTCAGCAGCTGGCGCGCGGCCAGCACCTGGGCGGCCAGGACCGTGTCGTCGGCATCGGTGCTGCGAACCTCGCTGGGATAGGTGCCGGGCGGCAACAGCTCCAGGTGCGGGTTGAAGCCGATCTGGCCGTCCCCATCCACATCCAGGCCGCTGGCCTCGCGGGTGGAAGCGGAGACGTCGACCGCGATCATCACGTCGAACTCGCCCGGCGAGTCGCCCGACGCCACGGCGTTGCCGCGGATCGGCGCCATGTGGACCTTGTTGCGCACCACCTCGTCGCTCGGCGAGTCAACGAAGATCTGCACCGGGGTCGGGGCGGCGGCGGCCGGCGGCGTGGCCTGTGCGGCAGCGGCCGGCGCCAGGAGCATCAAGCCGAGCGTCGCGGAAAGCGCAGAGCGCATGACTCCTACCCTCAGGAGCTTCGACGCGCCCCGGCCGGCGCTCATTCGCCGGCCTCACCCTCCGCCGGCGGCGCCTCGGGCGCAGCTTCCTCCGGCGACGGGTCCGTGCCCGCCTCGGTCGACTCCGCGTCGACCTCGGCCTCGGGCTCGGGCCCGCCCTGGGGCTCTGCGGCGGCCTGGGCCTCCTCGGGTTCGGCCGGCTGCGGCGAGAGCCGGTCCACCTTGACCAGCATCGCGGTCAGGTCGTCCAGGGCCTCGAGGGTCACCCGCCCGGTGGTGCCCAGGCTCTCGGCCGAGCACTGGTCCAAGGTGTCTTCTGCGGATCCGGCCAGCGCGCCCGGAGGCTCGGTCCCCCCGAAGGAGTCGTCCACCACGGCGACCACGCGCCGCATCCCGCCTTCGAGCATCGACAGGTGCGCCGCAGCCGGCGTCGCGAAGCCTGCCCCCGGTGCGAAGGCATCCGTGGCGCCCTGGCGGCGCGCCGAGCGCCAAAGCGCCTCGCGGTACACGCGATGCGAGAAGAGATCGCGCTCGAAGCGCAGATCGGGATCGCATACCTGGCGGAAGAAGAAGCCCAGGCGCACGCGGTCCAGCTCGCCATCCTCACGAACGCTGATCACCCACAGGCGGCTTCCCAGACGCTTGCCCGAATCGGCCCCACCCTCGTCGCCGTCCAGGAACACGACCCACGTGGTGTACGGGAGCGGCTCGGCGGCGATCGCGCGCGCCAGCTCCAGCACCAGCGCCGGGCCCGACGCCGAGCCGTTGGCGGCCAGGTTGGTGAACTCGTCCTCGGGCCGGGTGTCGTAGACCGCCGCCAGCAGCACGACGTCGGAGCGATCGGTCCCGGGGATGACGCCCTGCACGTGCACGATTCCGTTGGCCATGGGCGCATCGTCGTCCTGCGGAGGCTCGACGTCCTGGGGAGGGGACGCTTCCTGGGAGGGATCGACCTCTGCAGCCGCCTCGGTCACAACCTCGTCCCCGGACTCTTCCCCGGACGGCGCTGCTTCGGGCCGGTCGAGGACGATCTCGCTCACCTCGATGCCCAGCTTCTCCAACTCGCCGCGCAGATAGTCGCGAGCCCGCGCAGCACCGTCGGTGCCGCTGTCGCGGGGTCCGATCGCGATCAGGTTGCGAACGTCGTCGTAGGCGCGCTCCGCCTGGAAGCCCCGGGCAGGCTCCGGCTCCCCGGCGGGAGCCGGCGGATCGGGGCTCGCGCAGGCCAGGGCCAGCACGCTGAAGAAGGGAATCCATCGAAGTTGGGTCGAGCGCATCGGGCCCGATACGATACTCGCCCCGGGCCTTCCAAGCACGCGTTCCCACGGGCCTTTTCGGGAACATGCAACTTCGCTGACACTTTTCCCTCGCGAGGACCACTTCCTTAACTGAGGCCCCTCCTCGCGGGGCTTGTCAGAAGTGGAAGGCAGGGCTTGGCGATGTCGGGCCCTGCCTTCAACTCTCCCGCCCCACCCCGGTCCCGATGGAGCAGGACCGGTGTCACGCGTGCTCGGCGCGTCCCTGGTGGGCGTGGACGGCGTCGCCGTCGAGGTCGAAGTCCGGATCAGCTCGCAGCTTCCACGGGTGGATATCGTGGGCCTGCCGGAGGCTGCCGTGCGTGAGAGCGCATCGCGGGTGCGGGCGGCCCTGGCCGCCCACGGCGAGCGCTTCCCGGACCGGCGCATCACGGTGAACCTGGCACCCGCGGCCATGCGCAAGAGCGGCGCGGGCCTGGACCTTCCCATCGCCGTGGGCATCCTGGCGGCCGAAGCACAGGTCCCGGCGCAGGCGCTGCGTCGCGTCGGCCTGCTGGGCGAGCTGGCGCTGGACGGGCGCCTGCGCCCAGTGCACGGCGCTTTGGCCCTGACCCTGGCCCTGCGCAACGCCGGCTGCCGGCGAGTTGTGGTGCCCACCGCCAGCGGGCCCGAGGCCTCGTTGGCCCCGGGCGTGGAGGTGACCGTCGCGTCCGACCTGGGCGCGGTGCTCCGGCACCTGCGCGGCGGCGAGCCGCTGGCAACGCCACCGCCTCCGCCGGAGGGCAGCGCGGCCGCTACGCCGCTGGATCTGGCGGACGTGCGCGGCCAGGAGTCGGCCCGCCGCGCCCTGGAGGTGGCCGCCGCCGGAGGGCACGCGGTCCTCTTCCAGGGGCCGCCCGGCTCGGGCAAGACCATGCTGGCGCGACGCCTGCCGGGGCTGCTGCCGCCGCCGGATGCGGAGGAGATCCTGGAGGCCACGCGCGTCCACGGCGCCGCCGGGCTGCTGGACGAGCGAAACCCGGTCGTACGACAGCGGCCATTCCGCGCGCCGCACCATTCGGCCAGCCCCGCCGGCCTGCTGGGCGGCGGCAATCCGCCGGGCCCGGGCGAGGTGTCCCTGGCCCACACCGGCGTGCTGTTCCTCGACGAGCTGCCCGAGTTCGAGCGCCGTTCGCTGGAGGGCCTGCGCCAGGTGCTGGAGGATCGCCTGGTGGTGGTGGCGCGGGCGCGCAACCGCTGCGCCTTCCCCGCGCGCTTCCAGCTGCTGGCCGCCGCCAACCCGTGCCCGTGCGGCTGGCGCCTGTCCCAGGCACGCGACTGCCGCTGCGACGACCGCGCGCTGGCGCGCTACGCGGCCCGGCTGTCCGGGCCGCTGGCCGATCGAATCGACCTCCAGGTGGAGGTGCCGGCGGTGCCCTGGAAGGAGCTGGATGCAGGCCAGGCGGGGGCGTCGAGCAGCCAGGTGCGCGAGCGCGTCGGCGCCGCACGCGCGCTGCAGGCGCTGCGTCTCGCCCGGTTTGGCGCGCGCACCAACGCAGAGATCCCGGACTCCGTGCTCGACGAGCAGGTCGCCGCCACGCCCGATGCACGCGCCCTGGTCGGGCGGGCGGTGGATGGCCTCGGCCTCTCGGCGCGCGGCGCCCGCCGCGTGCTGCGCGTAGCGCGAACCGTGGCGGACCTGGCCGGCGAAGAGCGGGTCGGCCCCAACGCCGTGGCCGAGGCGCTGGCGTATCGGAACGAGGGCTGAGCGAGCGCCTGCGGGGTCACGATCCACGACAAGAGATGTGCTCGAGCCGCTCCCTCTGCGGGGGAGGGAGCGGCTATGGAATTTCGGTTGTCTTCCGCCCTCGCCGGTGGTATTGGGGCTGCTGGGGGGCATGAAGGAGCGCTCCATGCTCAGTGAGATCCAGAGAGAAAAGCTCACGAAGCTGTTCCGAATCTGGGACACGGATGGGAACGGGTTCCTCGAGCTGAACGACTGGGATCGCCTGGCCAAGAAGCGGGCTCAGCTCTCGAGCATCAGTCCGGACTCGGACGAGTACCGGTCGCTGCTCACGCTCCACCACGTCATCTGGGAGGTTCTGCGACAGAACGCGGACACGAACCAGGACGATCGGGTGAGCCTGGAGGAGTTCCAGGCCTATTGCGACGCGCAGTACGGAGACGTGACGGACGTCCGCTACGCGAGCATTCCGGACCAGCTGCGCGGCCTGTTCGACGTGCTCATGGGCTCGGTGGATCGCGATCAGGACGGCCGGATCACAGCCGATGACTATGCCCTGTTCCTCGAGAGCTGGGGAGCCGACGAAGCCGTGCCGGGTGCCAAAGCGAGATTCGAGCGCTTCGATCGCGACGGAGACGGCTTCATCTCCGTCGAGGATGTCAGGCAACTGGTCGCGGACCACATGCTGAGCCGGGATCCCGACGCGCCCGGCAACGTCCTCTTCGGCTAGCCTCAGCGGCCCGCCCCAGCGTCCCGGGCGGGCCTGCGGTGGGCCATCGTCCGGCGGAAGCAGACAGCGTGGCTGAAGCAACGGCTTGGGCCCGGACGCTCTCGCCGGTCGAAGGTCCGGCTCCCCGCGATCGCGTGGAGCGCATGCTGAGCGGGATGGGACAGGAGGGCGCAACCTCAGGAGCGGCACCCGGCTCGCACCCGCAGGAAAGGACCGAGGCATCGGATGGCACACGAACACGTCCGCATCCAGCAAGACGGAGAGGTCGGCATCCTGCAGCTGAGCCGGCCGCCCGCCAATGCCATCGAGCTGGGGCTGGCCCGGGAGATGGAGGCGGCCTTCGACGCGGCGCTGCGCGCGGGGCCCCGCGCCCTGGTGCTCACCGGGACGGAGCGCTTCTTCTCGGCCGGCCTCGACCTGAAGGCGGTGCCGGCGTACTCGCGGGCCCAGCAGCGGGAGCTGCTGGGCGTGCTGAACCGCATGATCGGCAAGCTCTACGCCTGCCCGGTCCCGCTGGTCGGCGGCGTCAACGGGCACGCCATCGCCGGGGGCTTCATCCTCGTGCTCACGACGGACTTCCGCGTGGGGCCGCAGGGCGACGCGCTCTTCGGCCTGACCGAGGCGCGCGCCGGCATTCCGTTCCCGGCCGGGCCGATGGTCGTCCTCCAGGCGGAGCTCGCGCCGGCGGACGTGCGCTACACGACGCTCCTCGCGCGCAACTTCGGCCCCGAGGAGGCGCGCGAGCGGGGTGTGCTCGACGAGCTACAGCCGCCCGCGGCCGTGCTTCCGCGGGCGATCGAGGTGGCCCGCGACCTGGCGAGCATTCCCGCGGACGCCTACCGACGCATCAAGCAGCAGCTACGAGGCGCCGCCATCGCGCGAATCGAGGAGGTGGTGGCGGCAGGGGCGGATCCCATGCTCGAGAGCTGGATCAGCCCGGATGCGCAGGAGGCCTCGGCTGCGCTCCTGGCCGCGAAGCGCGACGGCTGAGCGCCGGGCCCGGCGTCGCGCGGGGGCGGCGCTTCTCAGCCCGGAGCGTGCGCGGCGGTCGGCTAGGCCGAAGCCAGCGCGGGACTGCGGCGCAGGCGGAAGGCGAAGGCGTTGAGGCGGCGTTCGTCGATCGGGGTGCCGTCGCTGTAGACGAAGAGCATGGGGACGTCGGTCTGGTGGCGCAGGACGCTCTCGCTGGCGAGGGCCGGGCTGCAGCCCCAGCCGTTGATCAGCACCACGCCATCGCACAGGCCCTCGTTCCAGGCGTGCAGCGCGGATCCCACGATCACGGGCGTCTCGCCCTGGGGGTGCCGGTCGACGTGCTTCTGCGCCTCGCGCAGCACGCCCCGGATGTCGGTGACCGGCAGCCAGGGATGCTGCTTCCGCACGCCGCCGTAGAACTCGCGCGTCAGCTTGCGCATTCCGCGCTTGACCAGCTTGTTGGCGAGCCAGCCGGAGGGCAGGCCGAACAGGTCGCTCAGCCGCTCCTCGGCCAGGTACTCCATCATCACGCCGATCGGCTCGACGATCACCTGGAGCCCGCGGTCGTTGAGCCGCTGGATCACGAAGTCGTTCGCGACCGGGACCGCCTTGATGTAGAAGTCGCCGGCCAGGAACACCGTGCGCCGCGTGGGGTCGGCGGGAGCCCGGCGTGCCAGGGCCGCGAACTCCCCCGCGGCCCGGCGGTTGAGCGCCGCCAGCGCATCGACCACGGGCGTCCCGTCGGGTGCCCGGTGCGTGGGGTCCTCCAGGAGCGCCTCCGCCTCGCCGCAGTAGCGCTCGTAGAGTTCGTCGCACTCTCCCGGCTGCTGCTCGAGAGGACGATGGTACGCGGAAAGCTGGACCAGGATGTCCTCGGTCAGGGTGGCGGCGTAGGTCTTGCGGAAGCCGAGCATCGGGTCTTCGAGGCGGCCCGACATCCCGTGGTGGACCGCGACTTCCTGACCCAGATCCAGGCGCTCCAGCGACATCTGGTCCTTGATCGAGTAGAGGCAGAAGCGGCACATGCCCTCGCCACTCGCCTGCATCAGGTAGCTGGGCTTGTCGCTGGGGTGATCCTCCAGATACTTGCGCGAGGTGCCCCACAGCACCTGGTACGCGAGGCACTCCTTGCCGGAGCAGTCGCGCTTGGCCAGCGCCAGCGCCTCGCCGCTGGCGGGACCCGCGGCCACCGCGTCGAAGCCGAAGGATCGGGTCACCGCGGCTCGCATGGGCGAGAG
>JAFDET010000296.1 GCA_019310195.1 Deltaproteobacteria bacterium | reverse complement strand
CGACTCGAGGAGCGCGACGCGCAGGCCCGCACGCCCGAGGTCACGGGCCACGGTGATCCCCGCCGCGCCCGCGCCGACGATGCACACGTCCGCCTCGATCAGGGTCCCCGGCTCAAGCTGCCGCGCGTCGAGGAGCACCACCTACTCCGCGTGAACCCTGGCAGACGTTCCGAGACCTCGATCCCTCACGAGGATCCGGTGTAGCGCCCTGTCGTCCCCGGGACAAAGAGGGTGCTGCGCCACGGCTTCTCCTCGAGCCGAGCGATCCGTGGAGACCCCAGGCCGAGAGCCGCGCCTGAGCGGCCTCGGGAGGGACGCATCGCGGGCGCAGTGGTATCGTCGGGGCGTCCGATGTCCGGCGACGAACCTTCCGAGCGCGTGGGCCGGCGACGCGGGGAGCGGGTCCTGCAGCTCGCGCTCGCTGCCGTGCCGCTGCTGATCGCGGGCTACGGAATCGCCCAGTTCCACGGCTTCGTCCAGGACGACGCCTACATCTCGCTGCGCTACGCCGCGAACCTGGCCGACGGCCGGGGACTGGTGTTCAACCCGGGCGAACACGTCGAGGGCTTCAGCAACCCGGCCTGGACTCTGCTGGGGGCCGCACTTCTCGCCATGGGTCTTCCCGCACTCGACGTGTGGGTGGCCCTGGGCATCGTCCTGGCGCTGGTGAGCGTCGCGCTGGTCCAGCGGATCGGGCTTCTGGTGGCGGGCCCCCTGGGCGGCCTCGCGGCGGCCTGCCTCATCGCCGGCTCCACCACGCTCCACGCCTGGGCGGGCTCGGGCATGGAAACGACGTGCTTCTCCGCACTGCTACTGGCGGCCGCCCTCGCGCACGGGCGCGACCGCAACGGGCTCGCCTTCGGCCTGCTGGGCGCGGCGCAGTGGGTTCGGCCGGAGGCCGCCATGGCGGCCCTGGTCCTGCTGTACGTCCGGATGCGCAGCGTGGCGGCCGTGGACGGCTTCCGCCAGTCGGCGCTGCTTCCCGTCCTGCGCGAGATCCAAGGCTACCTGCTCCCGGCGCTGGCCCTGGCCGGCGTCCGCTGGTGGCAGTTCGGCGCGTTCGTGCCGAATACCTACCTGATCAAGGGCGCGTCGGGCCTGGCGAGCCATGAGCTGGGACTCGGCACGTGGAAGGAGCTGGCGAGCTGGGACCACACGCTCTGGGTGATCGTCGCGGCGCTGGTCGCCCTCGCTCCGCCGTGGCGCCGGCTGCGCGGCTGGGCTCTGGTATTGGGCGTCGCGCTGCTCGGCGTGGCGCTTCACGGCTACGTCGCGGATGCGGGCTACCTGAGCACCGGCTGGAGCATCGGCGAGGCGGCGAGCCGCGGAGCCTTCAACGGCTGGGCGCTGCTGACCGGCCTCACCGCGGGACTGGCCGCCTACACCGGGCTCGCGTGTCCCCGTCACCTGAGCGAGCGCAGCCCCCTGCTCTTCGTGGCGCTCTGCTGGCTGGGGTTCGTCTACTACTACGTGCGCATTGGCGGCGACATCCTGCCCATGCACCGGCTGTTCCTTCCCGGCCTGACGTTGCTGGCCGTGCTGGCGGTGGCCGGCGCGCGCCGCCTGGTCGCGCGGAGCGCCGACGTGACCCGCGCGCTCGGGTGGGCCGGCCTGCGAGCCGGGGTGGCGGAGGTGCGCGGCGCGCTCGTGGGACTCGGGCTCGCCCTGACGGCACTCGTCGTGGGCCAGTCCGTCGAGCTGTCGATGGGCCAGCGCCACTACCGCGGTACCCGCGCGGCGCTCGACGCGGCGCACGGCGCCGCAGGACGGGACCTCCAGGCGATCGCCGAGGCCCACGACTTCGTGCCGCTCGTCCTCGCCCACGACATGGGCGCCTTGCCCGCCAGCGCACCGGACGTGCGCTTCGCGGATGCCATCGGGCTCACCGACCGCCGGGTCGCCGAGCTCATGTGGGAGCATCGGTACAGCCCCTACGTGCGGCACCTGCTGTGGAGACAGCAGGCCCAGCGAGCGCAGCTGCTCCGCCTGGATCGCAGCCTGCGCGCGTACTTCAGCGAGCTGCGGCCGGACTACGTGGTAATCAACGCGCACCTGCCGCCGGGCGCCGGCGACGAAGGACGAGAGGCCGCGCAAGCGGGGGACGCGGAGTTCTTCGCGCCCTACGTCGCCTCCAATCCGTTCTTTGCCGGCTGGACCCGGAGCGAGTTGTTCCAGCGCGACTACGTAATGGCCCGGACCTACGAGTTCAGCTCCATCTTGTACCTGGTGACCTACCGACGCGCCGATCGCCCGGAGCTTCCCCCCATCCCCTAGCCGGGTTGCTGCGGCGGCGGCACGCTAGGATGGGGGCCGGAGGTGAGATCCGTGGCCGACTCGGAGCCCCGCAATGCCCTGGTGACCGGCGCCAGCCGCGGCATCGGCGCGGCCGTCGCACGGCGTCTGGCCGGGGACGGCTTCCGCGTCTGGATCAACTACCGCTCCAATCGGGACGCCGCCGAGAAGCTCCTGGCCGAGATCCGCGAGGCGGGCGGCGACGGGCTGCTGCTGCCCTTCGACGTGGCCTGCGCCGAGGCAATCCAGGCGGAGCTGATCCCCGCCTTGAAGCGAGAGGGTCCGCTGGCGGTGCTGGTGAACAACGCCGGCGTCACCGCGGACAACCTCCTGCCGCGCATCTCCGACGAGGACTGGGAGCGGGTGATCGAGACCAACCTGTCCGGCGCCTTCCGCGTCACTCGGGCCGCGATCCGCGGCATGCTGCGCCAACGCTGGGGCCGCATCGTGAACGTAGCCTCGGTCACCGGCGAGATGGGCAACGCCGGCCAGTCCAGCTACGCCGCCGCCAAGGCCGGCCTGATCGGCTTCACCCGCGCCCTGGCCCGCGAGTACGGCAGCCGCAACGTGCTGGTCAACAGCGTCTCGCCGGGCTTCGTGGACACCGACATGACCGCCGGCCTGCCCATGGAGGCCTTGGCCGAACAGATCCCGCTGCGCCGCACGGCCCGCCCCGAAGAGGTGGCGGGCGTAGTGTCCTTCCTGTGCTCCGAGGACGCCAGCTACGTCACCGGCCAGGTGATCGGCGTGAACGGCGGCCTGCACACCGGCTAGCGGCATGACCCAACTGGACGACACGCTGCACGCACGGGTCCGCACGAACCTGGCGCGTTTCGAACGCCGCGCGGTGGACGATGGCGCGCTGCGCGCCGCCGCCGTGGCCTGCACCCTGGTGGACGACGCCCAGGGCGAGCCCTGCTTCCTGCTCACGCGCCGCGTCGCGAGCCTGCGCAACCACGGCGGCCAGTGGGCGCTGCCCGGAGGCCGCGTGGACCCGGGCGAAGATGCGCGGCAGGCGGCGCTGCGCGAGCTGCACGAGGAGCTGGGGCTGGAGCTGGCGCCGGAGCGCATCCTGGGCCTGCTGGACGACTACCCCACGCGCTCGGGCTTCCGGATCACGCCGGTGGTGGTGTGGGGCGGCTCCGGGGCGGCGATCGTGCCGGACCCCACCGAGGTGGCCGAGGCCTACCGGGTTCCGCTGGGGGTCCTGGAGGCGCCCGGCGTGCCGGGCTTCCGGCACATTCCCGAGAGCGACCGCCCGCTGGTCTTCATCCCCATCGAGATGGTGCGCACCGACATCCACGCACCGACCGCGGCGATCCTCTACCAGCTGCGCGAGGTGGCGCTGCGCGGGCTCGACACCCGCGTCGCGCACCTGGACGCGCCGGTCTTCGCCTGGCGCTGAGGACTCGCCCGGGCGTTAAGCGGCGCTGCGCCGGCGGCCGAAGGCCGCCAGGCCGAACAGGCCCGACACCAGCAGCAGGCCCGTCCCCGGCTCGGGCACCCGGTACACGAAGAGCGAGACGCCGGCCCGTGCCTTGTCGTTGTTCTTGAAGTCGGGGTGGTCCTTATAGGTCTCCTTCGGGTCTTCCCCGAGCA
>JAFDET010000063.1 GCA_019310195.1 Deltaproteobacteria bacterium | reverse complement strand
GTCTGCGGGCCGGTCGCCCAGCAGCTGGGCGAGGCCGGCGCCCAGCGCATCGCGGCCAGCCTGGCCGACGAGCACGTGCAGGACAAGCTGGGCCAGCGGCTGACCCGGCTGGAGCCGCCCCCGGACGGCATCGTGTCCTTCTGGCTCGACAACGCCGACGATCGCGGCCCGTGCGAGGCTGCGCTCGAGGCCGTCACGGACCGGTTGGCGGGCTATCTGGTGGTGGAGTCCGTGCCGCTGCTCAACACGACCCGCAAAGCAGGAGTGGGCGAGCGCACGCCCGGCGTCAACATGGTCGCGTTGCTGGAACGGCCCGAGCGCCTGGCCTGGAACGCGTGGATCTCCATCTGGCACGAGCGCCACAAGATCGTCGCCCTGGAGACCCAGTGCACCTTCGCGTACGTGCGCAACGTGGTGGTGCGGTCGCTCACGCCGGACGCGCCGCCGTGGGCCGGCATCGTCGAAGAGGGCTTCCCGGCCGAGGCGATCGGGAATCCGGCCGTCTGGTACGACGCCGAGGACGACCCCGCCAAGCTGGCGCGGAACATCGAGCGCATGGTCGAGAGCTGCAAGGCGTTTCTGGACCTCGACCGGGTCGAATCTCACCCCACGTCGGAGTACCGCCTGAGCGACTAGGAGCCTGACCCAAGATGGGTCGCCGCGCCCCAGCTTGGGTCAGGCTCCTAGCTCGCCATCGCGCGCACGTGCCAGCGCGGGCGTTCGCCCGCGCTCTCCAGCTCGATGCGGGCGTCGGGGCCCAGCTCGGCGGCGTGTCGGCGCGCGGCGTGCAGGAGCGCCAGCTCCAGGGCATCGCCGTCGGCGGCTCGGCTCCGGGGCACCACGACGCGGTGGCCCGGGGCCACCTGCACCACGCGCACGGTGTCGCTCTCCTCGAGAACCTCGACGCACGCGGCCACTCCCCCGGCCAGCTCCTTCTTCGACATCAGCTCCGGGCACTCTCCCAGCAGATCCGTCAGCAGGCTCTTGCGCGTGCGCGGTGTGAGCAGCGTGTCGAAGCGGTAGCTCGGGTGGTCGATGTGCAGCACGACCGGCGTCTCGATGTCGGCGAAGTGGAGCCGGTGCGCCTCTTCCAGGTGGAAGCGGATGTACTGGACGGCGGAGATGCGCTCTTCTTCCATCTGCTTCTCGTCGAAGAGCGCGGGGATGCGCGCCTCTCCCACCTGGAGCGAGACGTGCTCGTCCAGCCCGACCAGGCGATCCAGCTCCGCCCGGACCTTTTCGAGCTCCGGGATTTCGATGAAGAGCGTGGCGGAGAGGCCTCCGGAGGGCGGCATCAGCTCGTTGTAGACGTCGAGCTCATTCTGCACGGCGCGGGGATCGTCGATCCGCTCCACCCGGCACATCTCCTGGATCTGGAAGCGCAGCGTCTCGCGGTTCTCGAAGACGACGGTCACGCGGTCGCCTACCGACACCCGCCGGCGGTCCTTCAGGTCGATCAGCTTCAGGAGGAAGTCGGGACGCAGGGACTCGTAGCGGGTCCGCGGTGCGATGTCGGCCAGGGTCAGCGGCTTCAAGGTTCCCCCAATCCGTAGGCGTGTCGCAGCAGCACGACGGGATGCACCGCCTTGCGGCCCAGGGCCTCTTCGATGCGCAGGGCCGAGAGCGGACAATCCGTAGACACGTGATCGGGCTCGGCCTCGTTGATCGCGTCGAGCATCTTGCGCGCCACCTTCAGGGACTCGGCGTGGAAGCGCTTCTGCATGCCCCAGGTGCCGTCGACGCCGGAACAGGCGTCCACCAGCGTTACGTCGGCGCCGGCCCAGCGCAGCAGGTCGCGGCTCTTGAAGCCGATGTTCTGGTGGCGCAGGTGGCAGGGCGCGTGATAGGCCACCTTGCCCAGCGGGTTGGGGAAGGATTTCTCCAGGTGCTTCGCCTTGGCCAGGGCGTGAACGTGCTCCATCAGGTCGCGGGTGGCCTCGGCCACGCGCCGCGCCCCTTCGTCGCCCGGCAGGAGCTTTGGGTACTCCTCCTTGAGCATCAGCGAGCACGAGGGGCCCGGGACTACGATCACGGCGTCCTGCTCCACGTGGGGCAGCAGCGCAGCCACGTTGGCCCGGGCATTGCTGCGTGCGCTCTCCAGATCGCCCGTGTCGGTGAAGGGCATCCCGCAGCAGCGGTCGTAGCTCACGTCCACGCGCACGCCGGCGTGCTCCAGCAGCTCGACGGCGGCCCGGCCCGCCAGGGGATCGCTGTAGTTGACCGAGCAGGTGGTGAAGAGCACCGCCCGCCCGTTGCGGCCGTCGCCCCGCGGGCCGCGCCGCGCGAACCAGCGGTCCACCGTCTCGTGGTAGTACGACGGCTGCACCCAGTCGCGATGGATGCCGACCGTCTTCTCCATCAGCACCCGCGAGGCGCGGTTGCGGTTGGCAAGGTTCATGAGCGGCGGCGCCGCGCTGCCGAGCTTTCCGATCAGGTCGGTGCGGGTAGTCAGCTTGCGCGCCAGCGGCGTGCCGTCGCGCCGGGCGCGGAAGAGCTGCTGGCGGCGCATCAGCGCGGGGAAGTCCACATCCCAATCGTGGGGCGGCGTGTAGGGGCAGTGGTTGTAACAGAGCTTGCAGTGGAAGCAGAGCTCGTTGACGCGCTCGAAGCCGTCCATGGCGACGCCTTCGATCTCGCGCTCGCTGGCGTCCACCAGCTGGAAGAGCTTGGGGAACGACGGGCACAGCGGCAGGCAGCGCCTGCACTGGTGGCAGATTTCTCCGACCCGGCGAAGCTCGCGCTCGAGCTTCGCCGGGTCGAGGTAGTCCGGATCCTCGTAGCTCCACTCCGCGGAGGGAAGCTCGGGGGGCGGGACCTTCACCCGGTCCCCCGGGCCCTAGAGCTCTTCGAGGTCGTCGAGCGCCTTCTGGAAGCGCCCGGCGTGCGACTTCTCCGCCTTGGCCAGGGTCTCGAACCACTCGGCGACGTCGGAAAAGCCCTCGTCGCGGGCCGACTTGGCCATGCCCGGGTACATCTCGGTGTACTCGTAGGTCTCGCCGGCGACGGCGGCAGCCAGGTTCTTGTCGGTGCTGCCGATCGGCTTGTCGGTCGCCGGGTCGCCGGCCTGCTTCAGGTAGTCCAGGTGCCCGTGGGCGTGGCCGGTTTCGGCCTCGGCCGTGTCCCGGAACAGCCCGCCCACGTCCGGGTAGCCCTCGATGTCCGCCTGGCGGGCGAAGTACAGGTAGCGGCGGTTCGCCTGGGACTCGCCCGCGAACGCCGCCTTGAGGTTCTCGTGGGTCTTGGTGCCCTTCAGATCGGCCATGCTGTCCTCCTTGGGTCTAGGGGCCGGAATGTGCAAGACCTGTCGCCAGCGGTCAAATCTCCAGGCACCCTTGCGGGCATGAGCCAGCACACCCGGACCGAGCGCGACTCCATGGGCGAGGTGGAGGTGCCCGAGGACGCACTGTGGGGGGCCTCCACGCAGCGCGCCATCGACAACTTTCCCATCAGCGGCAGGCCCCTGCCTGCGGCCTTCATCCAGGCCCTGGGCTTCGTGAAGGAGGCGGCGGCCGCCACCAACCAGGAGTTCGGCCTGCTGGATGCGAACCTGGCCGCCGCCATCCGCCAGGCAGCCCGCGAGGTGGCCATGGGTGGCCATGGCGAGCACTTCCCGGTGGACGTCTTCCAGACCGGCTCCGGCACCTCGTCCAACATGAACGCCAACGAGGTCATCGCCAACCGCGCGGCGCAGATCCTGGGGGACGGGACCCGGCCCCACCCCAACGATCACGTGAACGCGAGCCAGTCCAGCAACGACGTGATCCCCACGGCGCTCCACGTGGCCGCGCGGCGCGAGATCCACGGCGAGCTGCGGCCGGCCCTGGAAGAGCTGCTGGCCACGCTGCGCGCCAAGGCCGAGGAGCTGGGTGACATCGTGAAGCCCGGCCGGACCCACCTGATGGATGCGGTCCCGGTGCGTCTGGGCCAGGTGATCGGCGGCTGGGCACGGCAGATCGAGCTGGGCCTCCAGAGGCTCGAGGCCGCCGACGACGGCCTGGCGGAGCTGGCTCTCGGTGGAACGGCCGTGGGCACCGGGCTCAACTGCCCACCGCAGTTCGCCCGCAAGACCGTGACGCGGATCGGCCGGCGCACGGAGCTGACGTTCCGCGAGGCGGCGGATCACTTCGAGGCCCAGGGCGCGCGCGACGCGGCCGTGCACGCCAGCGCCACGCTGCGCACGCTGGCGGTGTCGCTGGCGCGCATCGCGGGGGACGTGCGCCTGCTGGCCTCGGGACCTCGGACCGGAATGGGAGAGCTGCGGCTTCCGGCCGTGCAGCCCGGCTCGTCGATCATGCCCGGCAAGGTCAATCCCGTGGTCTGCGAGGCGGTGATCCAGGTGGCGGCCCAGGTGGTGGGCAACGATGCCGCGGTGGCCGCTGCCGGGATGGGCGGGCAGCTCGAGCTGAACGCCAACATCCCCGTGATCGCCCGGAACCTGCTGGAGTCGATCTCGATCCTGGCTCGGGTCTCTCAGGTCTTCGCCCGGCGTTGCGTGGCCGGCGTGGAGGTGGACCGGGAGCGGGTGGCCGCGCTGGCCGAGCGGAGCCTGTCGCTGGTGAGCGCCCTGGTGCCGGAGATCGGCTACGACGCGGCGGCCGAGCTGGCTCACGAGGCCTGGACCAGCGGCCGGACGCTGCGCGAGGTGTGTCTGGAGCGGGGCGTCCTGCCTGCGGAGCGACTGGACGCCCTCCTGGATCCGCGAAGCCAGACCGGGAAGTAGGCGGAAGTAGACGAGGATAGGCGGGGAGACGCCGCGTCCCTGCGGGGGGCGTGTAGAATGGTGCTTCACTCAGGGAGGGGCGATGCAGGCGCTCGAGATCCATGCGGACAAGTGCACCGGCTGCCGGCAGTGCGAACTGGCCTGCTCCTGGGTGCAGACCGGCGTGTTCCAGCCTTCGCGTTCGGTGATCCGGGTGCACGTCTTCGATGAGCAGGCCAGCTACGCGCCTTGGACCTGCTTTCAGTGCGACGAGGCCTGGTGCATGCAGGCCTGTCCGGTGAACGCCATCGACGTGGACGAGGCCAGCGGCGCCAAGATCGTGCTCGACGAGGTGTGCGTCGGCTGCAAGCTGTGCGTGATCGCGTGTCCGTTCGGCACGATCTTCTTCGACAAGGCCCAGGACATCGCCACCAAGTGCGACCTGTGCGCCGGCGATCCCGCCTGCGCCCACGCGTGTCCCACGGGAGCCATCGTCCACAGCGAGACCGATCCGGGCGCGTGGGTGGGGCCCTTCGGCGAGAAGGTGGACGACGCCTACCGCCGCGCCGTCGATGGAGGGGCGTCATGAGCGACGGCGGCTGGACCGGGACCGTGCTGCGTGTGGACCTCTCCAGCGGAGAGATCCTGCGCGAGAGCCTTCCCGCGACCTGGGCGCGTGACTACGTGGGCGGGCGCGGCGTGGGCGCCCGCTACCTGTGGGAGGAGGTCGATCCCCAGGTGGATCCCCTGGCGCCCGAGAACCGGCTCATCTTCGCCACCGGCCCGCTCACGGGAACCAACGCGTCGTGCGGTGCGCGCTACATGGTGATCACCAAGGGTCCGCTGACCGGCTGCATCACCACCTCCAACTCCGGCGGCCACTGGGGCCCGGAGCTGAAGTTCGCCGGCTACGACCTGCTCATCCTCCAGGGCCGGGCCGAGCGGCCCGTCTGGCTGTGGATCCTGGACGACCGCGTCGAGCTTCGCTCCGCCGAGCATCTGTGGGGCAAGGGGGTCTTCGAGACCGAGGACCGGGTGCGGCGGGAGGTGGGGATTGCCGACTGCTCGGTGGCCTCGATCGGTCCCGGCGGCGAGAACCTCGTCCGCTACGCCGCCATCGTGAACGACAAGTTCCGTGCGGCCGGGCGCTCCGGCGTCGGCGCCGTGATGGGCTCGAAGAACCTGAAGGCCATCGCCGTGCGCGGCACCGGCGGTGTGCACGTGGCCGACCCCGGTGCGCTGATGGCCGCCCAGTGGGCGCAGAAGGAAGTGCTGTCCAAGGCGCCCCTCACCTCCGAGGGCCTTCCGGCCTACGGCACGCTGGCGCTGATGAACGTCATCAACGAGCACGGCGCACTGCCCGCGCTCAACTACCAAGAGGCCCAGTTCGAGAAGGCGGAGGACATCTCCGGCGAGGAGCTCGCCGCGACACGCCTGGCCGCCAACAAGGCCTGCTTCGCCTGCACCATCGCCTGCGGACGGGTGTCGCGGATCTCCGACGCGGGCGTCGGGCGCTACACGCTCCAGACCAGCCCGCGCAACTGGCGCCACGCCACCGAGGGGCCGGAGTACGAGAACGCCTGGTCGCTGGGCGCCGACTGCGGCGTGAGCGACCTGGATGCGATCCTCAAGGCCAATACGCTTTGCAACGACCTGGGTCTGGATCCGATCTCGCTGGGCGCCACCATCGCCGCCGCCATGGAGCTCTACGGGAAGGGCGTGCTGAGCGACGAGCAGACCGGCATGCCCATGCCCTTCGGGAGCGGCGACGCGCTGGTGGCCATGAGCGAGGCCACCGGCTACCGGCGCGGCTTCGGCGACGAGCTGGCCGAGGGCTCGAAGCGCATGGGCGAGAAGTTCGGGCACCCCGAGGTGTTCATGGGCGTGAAGGGGCAGGAGTTTCCGGCCTACGACCCGCGCGCTCTTCAGGGCATGGGCCTGGGCTACGCCACCAGCAATCGGGGGGCCTGCCACCTGCGCGCCTATACCGTGTCGGCCGAGGTGATGGGCGAGCCCGAGCCCATGGATCCGCGCGCGACCGACGGCAAGGCGCAGCTCACCGTGGACATGCAGAACATCTCGACCGCAGTGGATGCAGCGGGGCTGTGCATCTTCCTGACCTTCGGGAACACACTCTCGGACTTGACGCCGTTGGTCGCCGCGGCCACGGGCATCGCCTACACCGACGACGACATGATCCGGGCCGGAGAGCGCATCTGGAACCTGGAACGCATGTGGAACCTGCGGGCGGGCGTGGAGCCCAGCGAGGACAAGCTTCCCAGGCGCATGCTGGAGGACGCGATCCCGGCGGGCCCGGCCGAGGGAGAGGTGAGTCACCTGGATCGCATGCTGCCCGAGTACTACCGCGTGCGCGGCTGGGGCGAGGACGGGCGCCCGACATCGGCCAAGCTGGCCGAGCTGGGGATCGGGTAACCGGGATGGCCGACGTGAAGCTCCTGGGGGGCCTCCGCAGCAAGGTTGGGGCGACTGCGCTCAAGCTGGAGGCCGAAACGATCCGCGCGCTGCTGGACGAGCTGGTGGAGCGCGGCGGGCAAGCATTGACGGTGCTCTTCTTCGAGGACCCGATGGCGGATCCGCTGATGCCGCACCGCGACCTGCGGATCCTGGTGAACGGGCGCAGCATGTCTTTCCTGCAGGGCCTGGATACACCGCTCGAGAAGCGGGACAAGGTGACGGTGCACCTCACGGGCACGCGGGGCTTTCCCGGCGGCTAGGGGAGGGGAACGGTGCGACATCTGGTGATCGGCGCAGGGCCGGCAGGCCTGGCGGCCGTCGAGACGCTTCGGGCGTTGGATCCTCAGGCCGAGATTGCACTGGTCTGTGACGAGCCGCCGTACGCGCGCATGGTGTTGCCCTACTACCTGCAGGGCAACATCGAGGACCGGGCCGTCCTGACGGCCGACGCGGGCTGGTTCGAGGCGCGCGGCGTCGAAACCGTTCTGGGGCGCCGGGTAACGGGGCTGGAGCCGGCGGAGCATCGCGTGCTGCTCGACGACGGAACGGCGCTGGAGTACGACCGCTGCCTCGTGGCCACCGGGTCGCGGGTGCGTACGCCGGATGTAGCAGGCGCGGACTCCGCGGTACCCATGTGGACCCTGGAGCACGCACGCACCTGGCTCGGCTCGCCCCACTCCGAGACCGTCGTCGTGGGAGCGGGCTTCATCGCGTTCACCATCCTGGACGCGGTGGTGGCGCGCAGCCGATCGGTCCGCTTCCTGGAGCGCGAGGCGCAGGTCCTGCCGCGGATGCTGGACGCCGTCGCCGCGGGCCTGGTGCAGCGCCATCTGGAAGCGCGGGGAATCCAGGTGCGAACCGGCGTGGAGTTGGAGCAGATCGAGGAGGCCGGGGCCCGCCGCAGGCTGCAGCTTGCCGGTGGCGAGAGCCTGGAGTGTGACTCCGTGCTGCTGGCCACGGGCATCCAGCCCAACGTGGAGTTCTTGCAAGGCTCGGGCGTGGATCGGAACCACGCCATCGTGGTGGACGATCGCATGCAGACCAGCGCCCCCGACGTCTACGCCGCCGGAGATGTAGCGGAAGGGCCGGACCTCCAGGGCGGGGCGCGCACGGTTCGCGCGATCCAGCCCGTGGCGGTGGATCACGGCCGCATCGCCGCCGCCAACATGGCGGGTGAGGACGTGCGCTACGACGGCGCGCTCACCATGAACATTCTGGCGGTGCAGGGCCTCGAGGCCAGCAGCTTCGGGCACTGGGAGTCGCAGGACGACGTCACCTGCGTGGAGAATCCGGCGGACGGGATCTATCGCAAGTACGTGTGGGACGGCGATCGCCTGGCCGGCGGCATCCTGGTGGGGCCGACCCACGCGGTGTCGGGGCTCAACGATGTGGGCATGCTGAAGGGCCTGGTGCAGAGCGGCGTGGCGCTGGGCCCGTGGCGGGCCCACCTGGAGGAGAACCCGCTCGACCTGCGCCGCCCCTACGTGGCCAGCGGCGCGGCCAAGATCCTGCTGGGCACCACGCTCCTGGCGGGCTGCGCGTCTGCCGGGGGCGGCTTCCGCTGGCCCGCCGTCGCGCCGAAACGCGGCCGCACCCCGCACCACGGGGTGCTGACGGGCGGCTCCCCGCGGTGAAGGTCCAGGTTCGCCTCTTCGCGAACCTGCGCGACAAGCTTCCCGACGCAGTCCGCGGTCGCGCCGACCTGGACCTGCCCGACGACTGCAACCTTCAGGAGCTCCTGGACCGCCTGGAGATTCACGAGAAGCAGGCCCAGATGGTGCTGGTGAACGGCGTGCAGGCGTCCCGCGAGCGCGGAACCCGCGAGTCCCTCGTCCTGCTGGAGGGCGACGACGTCGCCATCTTTCCGCCCGTGGCCGGCGGCTAGCCTGCACAGGGGGACGTTCCTGCATAACTGCACGCAGTACCACTCCTGCGTTCAGGGACGTTCCTGCAAAACTGCATCGAGTGTCACTCCTGGATGCAGCAGGGTACTCCTACGCAGGACGTTCGAGTGTTCGCTCGAGGAACGGCTCCAGGGTGGGCAGGACGTCGATGCCCTCCTCGGGCTTCCAGCGGAAGAGGCGCACCGTCATCTCATCGGGCGTTACGTCGAGCAGTGTGAAGCCGTTGGCCTCGAGGGCAGGCTGCCACTCCTCCGCCTCCAGGGTTCGCGAAGGGAGAGGCGGCGTGCCTCGGAAGCGCGAGGGCCAGGTCAGCTCACCCGTGCCCGGGGGACCCACCAGCAGGCTCACCACCGGGTTCGCCGAGAGGTTGAGATCGCCGGTGCCGTGGATCCTGCCCAGCCCCAGCGCGTGCAGGTCGCCGCTGGCGAAGAGCGGGATGCGGTCGCGGCGCGCCGAGGCGGCCTCCAGCAGGCGGTCGTGCTGGGCTTTCCAGCCGGAGGGCCAGTAGGGCTTGTCCCGATCGGCGCGCAGGTCGCCGGCCTCGTCCAGCACGTCGGGGTACCACTCGCCCCACTTGCCGGCGCTCCACAAGATCGGCGTGGAGGGCATGTGCACGCAGTGGCGCGTGGCTCCGCGCCGGGTGCGCTGGATCAGCCAGGCCTCGATGTCCGCCGGCACGAAGCCGGAGAATTCGTCGCTGCGCGCGGGGTCGCGCTGGTTGGTGAGGTGGCGGCGGCAATCGTAGAGCAGGGCTTCGAAGAGCCGTCCGTAGCGCAGGCTTCCGAAGCTTTCGGACAGCCCTTCGCGCGACCAGGTTCTCGGAAGCTCCGGGCCCGCGAAGAGCTCCGGGTAGTAGAGCTTCTGTGTTGCCCGGGCGGCGTCGATCATGAAGGGCGTGGGCGGGAAGGTTCGCCGCTCTTCGTCCGCCTCGTCGTTCTCCAGGTGGTCGTGGTCATCCTGCAGGAAGACCATGGGCGTGGAGCGGAAGAGGGTTCCGTAGAGGCCCGCAATCTGCGGGCCGACCGCGCCGCGGAGCACCTCTTCGTTGGCGCCGCCGAGGACGGGTGCGTCCTGGTCGAACCAGCCGGCGCGCCACCATGCCTGGGGCGAGTTGGCCATGCCGATACCGAACTTGGAGTGCAGGTCCCAGTAGACGTGATCGCCGTTGGCGATGGCCACGTCGGGCTGGAAAGAAAGCGCTCGCGCCAGCAAGCGGCGGCGCAACGCGATGGGAATGAACGGCTCCTCGAAGCGCGGCGTCCAGAAATGCTCGGGCCCGCCTGCGCAGGTGTAGAGCAGGATGCGCAGCCGGCGCGGCGCGGCGTTGGGGGCGGGCAGGGTGCGCAGGGGCCAGGGGTCGCAGAGGCGATCTCCAGCGGCATCGCGTAGCTGCAGGGTGTGCGTTCGGTCCGGCGTCAGGGCTCGTGCGTCGAAGCTGTAGTGCAGCCCGTCGGCGTCGCTGCGGCGACCCTCGAACTCGCGTCCGGCCAGCTCCAGGCGCGCCGCGCGCAGCGGCCGATGGAAGGAGGCCTTGAGCAGGATGCGGTCGTGGCTCGCTGCCGGGAGCAGGTGGGCCACGTCGCCTGCACTCCAGTTCGTCTCCTCTTCGTACGGAGGAAGCCCGTCGCTGCAGCTCAGACTGGTACCGGTGGCAAGCAAGGCGGACGTGGCCGCAGCCTGGCGCAGGAAGTCGCGTCGCGTGGGCACATCTGCATTCTGCCGCGACCTGGGCCATCCTGCACGGCCATGGCAGGAGACTTCGCCCGAGACACGGCAGTTTCCGGCTCCAATGGCTGCTACCGCGCCGACCTTTCCCCGGACTGGGAGGTGTGGGGACCCTTGGGAGGCTACGTGGCCGCAGTGGCGCTCCGCGCCGCGGGTGCAGAGACAGCGCTTGCACGCCCCGCCAGCTTCTCGTGCGCCTTCCTCTCCATGGCCCGCTTCGGCGAGGTGGAGATCTCCGTCGACACCCTGCGCAGGGGCCGGCGCTCCCACGCGCTGGCACTGCGCATGGAGCAGGAAGGCAAGCCCATCCTCGCCGGCCAGGCCTGGGCGGTGGATGCCGGCATGAAGGGGTTCGAGCACGACTTCGCGCAAGCCCCGGACGTGCCGGCGGCAGACCGCTTGAAGAGCTTCTCGGAGCTCGCAGATGACTACGACCAGTGGTACCCGCTCTGGCAGACCGTGGAGGGCAAGCCCGTCGAGTGGCGCCAGGGCCCCAGCGACCCGACCTGGCACTGCTGGATGCGCCTGAACGAGACGCCCGCACTGCACGCGGATCCCTGGTTGGATGCAGCGCGCACCGCCATGTGGATGGACCTGATGATGTGGAACGGCGCCATCCCGCCGCACTTCTCCTCCGATGGTCCGCGCCCGCTGGAGTACCTGGCGCCGAACCTGGATCTGGCCTGCACGTTCCACGCAGCCGCGCCCGATCCCGAGTGGCTTCTCTGCGAAGCGCACGCGCCCGTGGCCGCCGAAGGAATCGTAGGTTGCCAAGGCCGCGTATGGACCCCCGCCGGCGCACTCGTCGCCACGGGAACCTCGACCCTCTTCTGCCGGCCGAACCCGCTCGCTGACGCCGGCGGATAGTCTGCCTGTGGAGGCTTGCGCCGCGTTTCCCTCCCGCTCACTAAGAAACTCGGCGTGACCTTCGCTAGTTGGGTCGCAGGGAAAATGAGACAGTTCGCGTGCCGCGCGAGTCTTGGTCCAGATGCTTCAGATTCCGTACGAGATTCCTTAGGCCGAGAGCGGCTCCTAGGTCAAGGGCCTTCCCTGCGAGGAGCGACAGACGCGTGCGGTCGCGCGGCGTTGCTCTAGCCGCAAGAAGCTTCGAGTAGTCATGAAGAGTATGTGCGTGCCAAAGAGGGGAGCCCTGCGACTCGTTGGCAACGAGTGCATTCTCAAAGTGTTCCTCTGCGGCATCCCACTTTCCCAGCGAAGCAGCCATGTTTCCGAGTGCACGGTCGATCGCCCCAAGGCAAATGACGGAGTAGCCAACAGCGGCGTTTTGCCCCGCCAGCGGTGATAGGAGTCCATAGATTTCCTCGCATTTCTGCTCATCTCCGCTCAGCGCCGCCGCGATACCCGCGCAATTCATAGTTGAGGGCCAGAGAATGTCGCGCCGGAGTGCCCGCGGCTGAATACACGCGAGGTGATAGCGTGCTTCTCGACGAGCCCGGCTTTCTGCGAACCCGTACGCAGATGCCGCGCGCCAGGCGTCGTCAATCGCTGGAAACTGCTCTCGTACGGCATCAATCGCTGGAGCGGCCTCTAGAAACCGGTCCTCCTCAAGGAGGAGAAGGGCTGTCATCGCAGTCCCGCTCAAGATCGCGTTGCGGTCCCCAACGGCATCGCCGTC
>JAFDET010000295.1 GCA_019310195.1 Deltaproteobacteria bacterium | reverse complement strand
CGTCCTGCTGTGGATGCTGCTGGCCGCCTTCCTCTCCCTCACCTACCTGGGCGAGGGCTGGGCCAGCGACCTGATGGTCGTGGCTCTGGCCGGGCTGCTGGCCTTCGCGCTGGCGGCGTTCCTGTTGCCGCTCACCGGAATCCGCCGCCGGGTTCGCGAGCGCAAGCGCCAGGAGCTTGCCCGCGTGCGCGCGGCGGTGGCCGAAGCGCGCGTGCGAGCCGTGGTGGTTGGGAGCCGCCTTCGTGGAGCGCCTGCTGGAGACAGCGCTCGGCTAGCCGCCCGCAGCGAAGGCAACTAAAGGGACAGTCCCGTAGGTTGCTGCGCAAGGCGCAGCAACCTACGGGACTGTCCCTTTAGTCGCCTTCGCTCCGGGCGGGCGCCACAGCGCCAACGCCACGGCCGCCAGGGCGGCCAGGCCTGCGCCCAGCCAGAAGGGCGCCGCCGGGCCGAAGCCGGACCAACCGCCGATCCCCTGCCACAGGACTCCCGCCAGCAGCGAGGCCGGCAGGTCGAGGATTCCCACGGTGGCGGCGTAGGCGCCGTAGGCCGCGCCGCGCCGCTCGGCCGGCACCAGATCGGCCACCAGCGCCTTGGCGGTTCCATAGCTGAGCCCGTAGTGAGCGCCGTAGAAGGCGTAGAGAACCGCGGTGTGCCAGGGCGCTTCGGCCACGGCGAAGCCCAGGTAGACCGCGGCGTAGAGCATCCAGCCGGCCACCAGCACGGGCCGCCGCCCCACGCGGTCCGAGAGCCGGCCCGCCGGCGCGGAGAGCACCGTGTACACGGCGTTGAAGCCGAGCAGCACCCACAGGATCTCCACCACCGAGAGGCCGCGCTCCTGGGCGCGCAGCACCAGGAAGGCGTCGGCCGAGTTGCCCAGCTCGAACACCCCGACGATCACCAGGAACATCAGGAAAGGGCGGCCCAAGCCGCGCACCGCCGGGGCCGGCGCCGCCGCGTCAGCGGCCGCGCGGGTGTCGGGTCCGCGTGTCTCGCGCGCACCCAGGGCCAGGCACAGCACGCCCAGCACGGCGGGAACCAGGCTGATCCAGACCAGCTTGGTGAAGACCTGGCGCTCCAGGGCCAGGCCGCCGCCTTGCACCCACCAGACCACCGCGATGGCGATGCCCAACCCGACCACGGCGCCGCCGGTGTCCGCGGCGCGGTGGAAGCCGAAGGCCAGGCCGCGCTGGCCGGGGGAGATGGAGTCGGCCACCAGCGCGTCCCGCGGTGCCGTGCGCACGCCCTTGCCGACCCGGTCCGCCCAGCGCGCCCCCGCCACCGCCGGCCAGGAGCCGGCCAGGGCGAAGATGGGCTTGGCCAGGGTCGAAATGGCGTAGCCCGACACGGCCAGTCCCTTGCGCCCCACCCGGTCCGAGAGGCGCCCGGCCACCAGCTTGAGCAGGCTGGAGGTAGTCTCGGCCACGCCCTCCACGAACCCGATCACGGCCGTGGTGACGCCCAGGACGTTGGAGAGGAACAGGGGCAGCAGGTTCAGGATCATCTCGCTGGAGATGTCCGTCAGGAAGCTCGCCCCGCTGGCTGCCCACACGTTGCGGGGCAGGTTGCGTACGCCGTTGGGCTCCGGTGCCACGCTCTCTCTCGCCCTCCGCGTCACAGTCTAGGCCCTGGGCGCAGCTGCACCTTTGTGCGGGCGCGTGACCGCAAATCCCCTTGCGGGTCTGCGGCTCGCTTCAGAGGATGGAACACGTTGCATTTTGGGGGAGTCGTCGGGATGCCCACCCATCGACGCGCGCCTTGCCGGTTCCGCAGGATCTGGTCGCGGCGCTGCGCTTCGGCAACGAGAACCTGGACGACGTGGGGCCGGAGTTCTGGAGCCTGGTCAAGGACCGCATGGAAGAGTTCATCGAGGCCCCGCTCCCGGATGGTGCGGTCGGCGTGCGCGCCATCCTCGACGAGGTCCGCACCGAGGTCGTCGTCAGCTACCGCCTGGACGGCTAGCCGCCAGCCCGGGGACGGGCTCCGAGCCCGTTTTCCTGGCGTTTCCCTGGCCCTCGCCCCAGAAGACCCTGAGATTCTGATCTCTTCCCCCTGGGGGCCTTCTATGTCAAGGGTACGTCGGCTACATGACAATCCATGTAGAATCAGGCGGCAGCGCGGGCCTTCCCCCTCGCCGCGCTCCCGTAGAAGCTCTCCCGCCGGAGGTTGCCATGCGCACCGTTCCCCCCGCCTTCCACCGCTACGCCCTGGTCCTGCTTGTGACTCTGGCTGGTGTCGGCTGTTCGCCGTTCAAAGCGATCACGGTGATCACACCCGCACGGGGCGACGTGGTCACCAGCCCGAGCTTCGACGTGACCGTCGAGATCGACCCGACCCGAGTCGATCCGGCAAGCCTGGTCGTGAAGCTGAACCGCCAGACTCTGACCATGAGCGGAGGGCCCACGAACTTCACGGTTACCGTGAACCCGGGGCCGCCTCTCCGAGACCAGAACACCCTGCAGGTGAGGGCTGCGCGGCGTACCCATGGGGTGGCGGTTCGCACCGTGCCCTTCAAGTACCTGCCGCCCAAGGCGCGAGCACGGCAGATCACCGACCCGGGCGACCTGATCTCCGGCCCGCTGGCCCACGGCCGGGTGGGAGACTGGCTGCTGGAGAACGACCAGGCCCGTTACATCGTTCAGGACTCCAACCAGCGCGACCTCTACAGCGTCGGGCAGTTCGGCGGCAACCTGATCGACGCCGAGCTCGTGGTCGACGGAGTGCGCCAGGGCAACGACTCCTTCTTCGAGTTCCAGCCGCTCCTCAACATCGAGACCGTGATCAACGCCTCGGAGCCTGTCGAGCTCTTGAACGACGGTCAGGACGGCACGCCGGCGGTGATCCGCGTGTGCGGCCCCGACGACCTGATCGACTTCATCAACGCGTCCTCCCAGGTGGCCGAGCTGGGTGTCAATCTCCCGCCCGGGACCGACGACACCGACCAGAACATCTGGGCGTGCAACATCTTCACCCTGGCGCCCGGCGATGGGCACGTGACGGTGGAGACGACCGTCGAGAACCTGGAGGCCGCCGGGGGCGATACCTACGCCAACTACGTCGGCGACTACCTGAACGGGATGGGCCAGCTCGAGTCGTGGACGACAGCCCATCCGTCCTCGAGCTTCACCGCCCAGGGCGTCGGCGAGCTGCTGGCCACCTGGGGCTATCGCGCGCTGACGTATTTCGGGTTCCGGGACGCCACCGGTGTGGACTACAGCTACGTGACGCTGCCGATCCCCGGCGCGCCGTGGCCGGTCTCCTCCAGCTTCTCGACTTCGGGCGTCACGGTCTCGCTCCAGAACACCTCGATTCCGGCGATTCTGAGCGGCATCCCCGGCTTCTCCAACCTGACCCTGGCGCCGGGCGAGACCAAGAGCTTCTCGCGCCTGTTCGCGGTGGGCGACGGTACGCCCGGCAATGCCGTGGCCATGGAGGCCGGAGCCGCGGCCCGGGACGTGGGAACCGTACAGGGCTGCGTCACCGTGGGCGGTGTGTCCGCCGGCGCCGGCGCGCGGGTTGCCGTGGGCCCCGAGTCCGCGGGGGTGTTCACCGCTCTGATCGACCTGTTCGTCACCGACGCGAGCGGCTGCTACTCGGGCGAGCTTCCCGTCGGCAGCTACGGCCTGGCGGCCGGCATGGAGGGCGTGCCCTACCAGGGCCCGGCGCCGCTTCCGTTTGCCAACCCCGTCACCATCACCAGCGGCGGGCTCACGGTCCAGAACGTGGACTTGCCGGCCACCGGCCGGGTGCGGGTCAACGTCACCGACGAGAACACCGCCCCGGTCCCGGCTCGCGTGACCGTCGTCGGTCCCGATCCGAGCCCCGAGCCGGAGCTCGTCTTCCTGCCGGTCGGTCTGGACCCGGGTACAGCCGGCCTGTTCCGCGATGTCACCAAGGACTCGCTGCGCTACGGCGTGGTGTGGATGGAGTACGCCGACGCCGACGGCGTGGCCGAGTTCAACCTGGATCCCGGCACCTATCAGCTCTACGTGTCGCGGGGCCCGGAGTACTCGCTCTTCCAGACGCCGCTCAACGTCGGGTCCGGCACCTTCGGCACCGTGACCGACACGGTGAACGCCCAGATCCACCAGGTGGTGGACACGGCGGGCTTCGTCTCCGGCGACTACCACGTGCACCTGCTGGCGAGCCCGGACTCGCGCATCGGCATCGACGACCGGATCCGTGGCTACGCGGGCGAGGGCGTGGACAACCTGATCGCCACGGACCACGACGCCATCACCAGGCTGGGCCCGCGCATCGGCGAGCTGAACCTGGGCAACTTCCTGCACTCCACCATCGGCGAGGAGATCACCACCTTCGACTACGGGCACTTCAACGCCTACCCGCAGGCGCAGGACACGTCGGTGCCGTCCAACGGCTCGACGGACTTCGGCGGCCCGGCCCTGCCGGGCATGGACTTCCCCAGCCTGGGCAGCTACTCGCTGACGCCCGCACAGCTCTACGCCGAGGCCCAGGGCAAGCTGAAGAGCGACGGGTTCACGGTCCAGAACGCCGGGCTCAACACCGTCGTGCACGTCAACCACATCGACAGCCACTTCGGTCCGCTCCAGATCAACACGGCGGTCACCCCGCCCGTGTCGCTGTCCGGTGCCGCCGCGTTGGACTTCCGGCTCGACCCGGCGGTCGCCAATTTCTTCCACGAGTTCGACGGGCTGGAGCTGTGGAACGGCGCCAGTGTGGGCGCGCAGAGCTCCTTCCTGAACAGCCGGATCGGTGTCTGGATGAACCATCTCAACCAGGGCATCCCGATCACGGCCATCGCCGACACGGACACCCACACCTTCTTCAACCTGGAGAGCGCCGGCGCGCGCACCTGGACGCCGACGTCCACCGGCTCTCAGGCGCCCAACGCCATCCTCGACAACGACGTCGGGACGGCGATCGCCGGCGGCATGGCCGTGGGCGGCCAGGGCCCCTACGTCCAGGCCCGAATCGTGGAGCCGGACACGTCGGCCCAGGCGGACCTCACCTGGCTGGGCTCGACGCTGGTGTCGACGCCCGACGGCACCGTGGACCTGATCGTCGACGTGCAGGCGCCCACCTGGGCCCAGTACGACACCATGGAGATCTACGTCAACGCCGACACCACCGTGGCCGGAACCAACGGCGGCGTGCCGGTGGCGTTCGGCGCCATTCCCACCCAGACCCTGGTCCGCGACGTGACGGACACGGCCACGACCTTCGTGGTCGACACGGTCGCCGCAGCGGGCGATCAGCGGCTCGAGACTACCAAGACGATCCCGCTGGCGCTGGCCAGCGACGCCTGGGTGGTGGTGATCGTGAAGGGCACGGTGGGCAACTCGGTGCCCATGTACCCGGTCTTCGCCTACAGCCTCTCGAGCGCCGAGAACCCGGACCTGGCGACGTTGACCACGAACACGGTTGCGGAGGAGGGCGTGCGCGCCCTGGGCTACACAAACGCGCTCTACGTGGACGTGGACGGCGACGGCTGGACCCCGCCGGGCGTGAGCTGCGTAGACTGTCCGTAGTCCGCGGGGCGCTCGCGCTGCTCCTGGCCATGGCGCCGGCCCTGCCGGCACGGGCCCAGTCCGCGCCGCGCCCGCGGACGGGGCCCGCCGCCGGCGGGGAGCCGTTGCTGGCGGCGTCCGAATCGGCCGCCGCCACCGTGCTGGGTGTGGTG